>NZ_JACCSO010000092.1 GCF_013812955.1 Nannocystis sp.
GGTCACGGGCAGCTTGATCGCCGCGGCCCCGAGCGCGGCCAGCTGATCGACCGCGGCCACGGCCGCCGCCGCGTCGGCGCACTCGATCCCGTAGCCGTTCGCGCCCCAGCTCTGGGTCGGATAACCGAGCTTCGCGGTGACCATCGGTCCGGTGGCGAGCACGCGCAGCGGATCCATGTCGGCCCCGAAGATCGCCACCGGCGCCGCCAGGTCGACCGCGCCCGCCACCCCGCGCGCCACGAACTCCGCCCCCGCCGGCGCGTAGATCAGATGTACGTGGCTGTCGATGAAGGCCGGCGCGACCCAGCGCCCGCCGAGGTCGATCACCGTCTCACCAGCGCCCGGCTGCAGCTGTCCCACCTCGCTGACCTTGCCGTCGACCACGCGGATGTCCGCGACCCCGAGACCGACCACGTGCCCGTCCGCGAACAACAACCCGTCCCCGGGCCCGCCGCTCGAGCTCGCGACTTCGCTGCTCGCGCCGCCGGTCTCGCCGCCGCTCGAGCTCGAGCCTGCGCCGCTGGTCGGACCCGGCCGGCCCGAGCTGCTCGAGCTGCCCGGGCCGCTCGAGCCACTGGACCCGCTCGTGGTCGCGCTCGTTTCGCTGGCGCTGGTATTGCCCTGGGTGGCGCAACCGACGAGCAGCACACCCAACAGCGCCCGACTTCGCATCCTCGGACTACGCCGGGCCCGTCCCGGTGGATCGGGCCCAGTCACAGGCCGCCGATCGCCGCGCATCCGGGCGGCACGGGCGACTCTGTCGCCTGTCCGAAGGGACAGGTTGTGGTCACGCGCCGACAACGGCGCGCGAGCCGGAGGTGCGAAGCTTCATGCGCGGCCTCGCTTCGCGGACGGGCCCGCCTGGCGCCGACTGACTTGCTCAAAAACTCGACCGCAGCCGAGCTGATGTGCTGTGCCCGCGCAAGCGCTTGCACGCCCTGGATGTGATCCGTAGCACCCGTTAGGAGTGCCGTTTCTTGGACTTTTGGACCACGCTATCAGCACAAGGAGCCTCGACATGCTGACCGTACCGGAACGTATCGCTCGTCGTGTGTTGAACGCCCAGGGTCTGCGCAGCCGCTTCATCGCGACCCGGGTCGGCCGCATGCATGTGCTGGACGGAGTCGGCTCCGGGAGCTTGCCGCCGATCGTGATGTTGCACGGGCTCAGCGCGAACGCGATCTGTTACGCCGGGCTGCTCAAGCGGATGGCGCCGCATACTCGCCGGATCCTCGCGCCCGACATGCCGTCGCACGGCTTCAGTGATTCGCCGGCCGGTGGCCTCGACGAGGCGGCGATGGTCGGTGGCCTGGGCGAGGTGCTCGACCGGGTGCTCGCCGAGACCAACGAGCCGGCGATCTTGATCGGCAACTCGATGGGTGGTCTGGCCGCGGTCCGCTACGCCCAGGCTCGCCCCGAGCGGGTCGCGGGTCTCGCCCTGGTCTCGCCCGGCGGCGCCCCGATGCCGCAAGCGCTGCTGACCCAGTTCCTGCGCCGCTTCGAGATCTCCAACCACCGCGAGGCCCTCGACTTCGTCGACGCGATGTTCGCCGACGGCGCCGGCCCGCTCCGCCACGCCCTCGCCCATGGCGTCCGTAAACGCTTCTCTCACCCGCAACTGCGTAGCCTCCTCTCGGGCCTGACCACCGACCAGCTGCTCAGCCCAACCGACCTGAGCCAGCTGCGCATGCCCACGCTGTTGATCTGGGGCCGGGAAGAACGTGTGCTTCCGCGCAGCCACCTCGAGTTCTTCTGCGAGCACCTCCCAGCCCACGCCGAGATCGAAGAATGGCCCAATTTTGGCCACGTTGGCTTCCTTGAGCAGCCCGACGCCCTCGCATCTCGCGTGCTCGATTTTGCCCGGATTGCGGGCGGCGCCGCGAAAAATCTTGCGCGCCGGTCGACGGGGTGTGGTGATTATGCAACACTCCGGGCATCCGCCTAGCCAAGCCATACCCGTGGGGCTCTGAGGCCTCGCTTCCTTCACCGGTCGCTCTCGCGCCGGCCATCGCCTCGGTCGGCTCGCTTTCGAGCGCCGCCAATGCTGTGGCAGAGCGCGCGCCTCACGCCATCCCGGCGCCGGTCCTACCCACTCTCAGCCCCGTCGCCGACCTTGCCCCGGTCGTCGAACTCGCATCCGCTCCGGCCTCCACTCCGGCCTCCACTCCGGCCTCCACCCCGGCCCCCGCTCCGGACCCGGTCGCCCCGCCGTCCACGCCATCATGGACGAGCAAGGTCAGCGCCTCGGCGCTCGCGGCCACGCTCGGTGTGTTCGGGAAGCTGGCCCGCTACCACCGCCTCGAGGTCCGCAACCTCGAGCGCATCCCGGTCGATGGTCCGGCGTTGTTGGTCGGCAACCACAACGGTGGTTTGAACCCGGTCGATGGTCTGTTTTTGGTCGAGTACTACCGGACCTGCGGGTACGACCGGCCGGTGTACGTGCTGGCGCACGACATTTTGTTTCGGGTCAAGAAGGTCGCCGACATGTTGGAGTCGGTGGGCATTATTCGCGCCCGCAAGGGTCAGGCGCGTGAGCTGCTCGAGTCGGGTCATAAGGTGCTGGTGTTCCCGGGCGGCGACATCGAGTCGATGCGTCCTTACCGCGACCGCCACAAGATCGTGCTGGCCGAGCGTCAGGGCTTCATTCGTCTGGCCCAGTGGGCCGGCGCCCCGATCGTGCCAGTGGTCAGCGCCGGGGCCCACGAGACCATGATGGTGCTGTCGCAGGGCACGGGCATCGCCCGCTTGTTGAACCTGCCGCGCTTCGCCCGGGTCAATTCGTTGCCGCTGCTGCTGGCCGCCCCGTGGGGCCTGCTGTGGGGCCCGACCTGCGCATTGCCCTATCTGCCCTTGCCGGCCAAGATCACGGTCCAGATCGCGAAGCCCATTGCGGTCGAGCGCTGCGACGAGCCCGAGGCCAGCGAGCGGGCGCCCCGGATCTACCAGCAGGTCGAACAGGCCATGCAGGCGACGCTCGACGATCTCTACAGCGAGCGTCTGTTCCCCATCCTCGGCTAGACAATCTCCGGCGATTGATAGGCGATTGCTCGTGCACACGCACAGCGCTCGCCACGTCGCTCGTCAACTCGTCAGCCCTGGAGGCTCGCCGCTTGTCAGCCCTGGGGACCTCCCCTAGGCTGCGCCGATGACGACCAATACGCATCGCGCCCTTTCCTTATCTTGGCTCCTCTCCGGCGGGACGCTTATCGTCGCCTGTACGGGCGATACACCCGCGGCCACCGCCGGTGAAACAGACACCGAATCAAGCAGCGGCTCCACGAGCGAGTCCACGACCACCAAGCCGACGACCAACGACCCGACCGACCCCGACCCGACCACCAGCTCGTCCACGACCGGCGACACGACCGGCGACACGACCGGCGACACGACCACCGGCGAGCCCGACGCGGTCTGCGGCGACAACAAAAAAGAGGGCGCCGAGCAGTGTGACAACGGCGTCAACAATGGCGACGACAAGGCCTGCACCACCGAGTGCAAGGTGAACGTCTGCGGCGACGGCAAGATGGGTCCCGGCGAGGGCTGCGACGACGGCAACACCCGTGACGGCGACGACTGCACCTCCGAGTGCAAAGAGCCGGACTGCGGCGACGGCCTCGTCGGCGTCAAAGAGATCTGCGACGACGCCAACGCCGACAACACCGACGAGTGCACCAACGCCTGCACCGCCGCCGTTTGTGGCGACACCTTCGTCCAGTCGAGCAACGACGAGCAGTGTGACAACGGCGCCGAGAATGCTCCGGGCGGCGAGTGCACTGGCGAGTGCACGGTCGCCGTCTGCGGCGACGGCTTCATCCTCGACGGCGTCGAGGCCTGCGACGACGGCAAGAACAACGGCAACGGTCAGCCCTGCCTCGAGGGCTGCGTCGTCAACATCTGCGGCGACGCCGACAAGAGCCCCAACGAAGGCTGCGACGACGGCAACCTCGAGGACGGCGACGGCTGCAACGCCAGCTGCGAGCTCGAGGACTGCGGCAACAACGTCATGGACAAGCTCGAGGCCTGCGACGACGGCGCCAACGGCGACAACGACGACGGCTGCACCGACCTCTGCGCCCTTCCGATCTGCGGGGACGGCTTCGAGCAAGCGAGCCTCAACGAGGCCTGCGACCTCGGGGGCGCCAACAAGAACTCTGGCGATTGCACCTCGATGTGTCAGGTGGCCGCCTGCGACGACGGCTTCGTGTGGGAAGGCCACGAGCAGTGTGACCTCGGCGCCGGCAACAACGGCAACGACAAGGCCTGCAAGGCCGACTGCAGCAACAACTTCTGCGGCGACAGCTTCACGGGCCCGGGCGAGGAGTGCGACGACGCCAACAAGGACAACGACGACGCGTGCACCACCGTCTGCAAGAACGCGGCCTGCGGCGACGGCTTCGTGCAGCCCGGCGAGCAGTGCGACGACGAGAACGTGGTCAACACCGACGCCTGCGTCGCCTGCAAGCCGGCGACCTGCGGCGACGGCTTCGTCCAGGAGGGCGTCGAGCTGTGCGACGACAAGAACGCCAACCAGACCGACGACTGCGCGGCCTGCAAGCCCGCCGCGTGCGGTGACGGCTTCCTGCACATGGGCATTGAGGAGTGCGACGACGGCAATCTGGTCGCCGCCGACGGCTGCGACCCGACCTGCAAGTTCGAGGGCGCGGTCGTGATCGCCAAGACCAACCAGAACATCGCGATCCCCGACGAGACTTACATCGGCACCCAGGCGAGCATGGTCTGCATCGATCTGGTGGTGGCCAACCCGATGGCGCCGGTGGTGAGCGTCGAGGTCACGGTCGGTGTCACCCACACATGGATCGGTGACCTGGTGTTCAAGCTGTTCAGCCCGGGCAACGCCAAGACCCTGACGCTGATGAGCCGGCCCGGCCTCAACGAGTTCCTCGACGACGGCTTCGACTTCGGCGGCGACAGCAGCAACCTGGACAAGGCCTTCCCGGTGCTGTTCCGCAACGCGGGCGTCAAGGACGCCGAGCTGATGGGCAACACCATCGACAGCTCCAAGGCCGCCTGCAAGGACGACGGCTTCTGCGACTACAAGCCGATCCCCGGCAAGGGTCCCGGCATCAACTTCAATGACTTCGTGGGCATGCCGGCGGTCGGCACCTGGAAGCTGTGCGTGGGCGACTCGATCGGCGGCGACGTCGGTGTCCTCGACTCCGCGAGCCTGACCCTGAAGTTCTGAGCCCGAACCATCGCTTCGTCGGGCCGACTGCGCCCGACATCGACCCGCCCGCGCCACGCGTCGGCGGGTCTTCTCGTGGCCCTCTGCTCGAGTGGCACTCTTGCAGAGGCCATCACGCCGGCGCGTGATCGGCGGTGCAAGCCTGCTTCGCGCGCGCCCGGTCCACCCGCGTGATCGCGGCGCGCTTGCACGCGCGCGATTTTGCGATAGCCTCGTCCATCTCGATGCCTGGCCAGGATCAGCTCGACCTCTTCGGCGGTGCGCCGACCCCCGTGGCGGCGCCCGCCCGCGGCCCCGTCACCGCGGCCCCACAGCCTCCCGAGCTCGCCCGGCTGGCCGCACAGCTCCCCGACGAGCTGCGCCTCGGCACCTCCTCATGGGCCTTCCCCGGCTGGGCCGACATCGTCTACGACCGCGCCTATCCGCAGCAGCGGCTGTCCCGGGCCGGCCTGCGCGCCTATGCGGCCCATCCGCTGCTGCGCGCCGTCGGCATCGACCGCAGCTACTACGCCCCGCTCGCAGCGGCCGAGTTCGCCGCCTACGCCGCCGAGGTCCCGGCCGAGTTCCGCTTCCTGGTCAAGGCCCATGAGGCCTGCACCATCGCCGTGTACCCGCGCCACGCCCACTACGGAGCCCTGCGCGGCCAGCCCAACCCGCGCTTCCTCGACCCCGCCTACGCCACCGAGCAGGTGATCGGCCCGACCATCGAGGGCCTCGGGGACCGGCTCGGACCGCTGCTGTTCCAATTCTCTCCGAGCGACGTCGAGGCCCTCGGCGGCCCCCGCTGGTTCGCCGAACGCCTGCACGGCTTCCTCTCCGCGCTGCCCCGCGGCCCGCTCTACGCCGTCGAGCTGCGCAACCGCGAGCTGCTGACCGGCGCTTACCGCGACGCGCTCGCCAGCACCGGCGTCTGTCACTGCATCAACGTCTACCCCGGCATGCCGAACCCGATGCAGCAGTTCGAGCGCGCCCACCACGACCAGGCCCCCGCGCTGGTGTCCCGGTGGATGCTGCATCCCCGCATGACCTGGGAGCAGGCGGAGCAGGGCTACGCCCCCTTCGACCGCATCATCGACGCCGACGAGGAGCGCCGCGCGGACCTCGTGCGCTTGTGCCTGCGTGGCGAGCAGCTCGGCCTCCCCATGCACTTCATCGTCAACAACAACGCCGAGGGCAGCTCGCCGCTCACGATCGTCGAACTCGCGCGACGCATCGTCACGGCCCGGGCCGGCGACGCACTTCCAGCTGGCAGCCCAACCAGTTGAACGAGCTGATTCCAGTCGGCCAGGTCGGCCGGGCTGGCGCACCGCAGCGCGCGCCCCGAGTACATCCCGCCCCCGGGGCCCTGGAGACAGCCCGCGCCGGGGTCGCAGCTTGCGCGCTACGGGTCCAGCGGGCACAGTGAGCGCGCCTCGGAGAGGCCCGATGAACGACGGACCGGTGACCAGGGGGCGGCGCTTTTTTAAACTCGCCGGGATGACCGCCCAGGTGGCGGGCAGCTACGCGAAGACCCGCATCAAGTCGATCTTCCAGTCGGAGGAGGCCGCCGAGCACGACCGCCACGAGGCGCACGAGCTCAACGGCAACCGCATCGCCCGGACCCTCGGGGAGCTCAAGGGCGCGGTGATGAAGGTCGGGCAGATGGCCTCGATCGCCGGCGACATTCTTCCGAAGGAGATCGCCGAGGCGCTGCGCAGCCTCCAGCGCGAGGCCCCGCCGGTCGACTTCGAGGTCATCGCCGCCCAGATCGAGCGCGAGCTCGGATCACCACCCGAGACCTTATTCAAGCGCTTCGACCGGGTGCCCTTCGCCGCCGCCTCGATCGGCCAGGTCCACCGGGCCACCACCGACGACGGGCGCGAGGTCGTGGTCAAGATCCAGTACCCCGGGGTCGACACCGCGGTGAACTCGGACCTCTCGCACCTCAAGCTGGTGCTCAAGGCCAGCGGCCTGATCAAGGTCCGCAAGCAGGCCCTCGACGAGGTGTTTCGCGAGGTCAAGGCGCGCCTGCACGAGGAGCTCGACTACTGCAACGAGGCCGACAACGTCCGCAAGTTCCGCGAGTACCACCGCCGCCGCCACCCCTTCGTGGCGATCCCCGACGTCGTCGGCGAGCGCTCGGCGCAGCGGGTGCTGACGCTGACCTACGAGCCGGGCGACCACATCTCGGAGCTCGCCGCGCGCGGCTACACGCAGGCGACGCGGGACCTGATCGGCCAGAATCTGTTCACGATGATGGCCGACCAGCTGTTCGACCTGCGCACGATCCACGCCGACCCGAACCCCGGCAACTTGGCGTTTCACCCCGATGGCACGATCGTCCTCTACGACTTCGGCTGCGTGAAGCAGATCCCCGATCGCATCATCGACGCCTATGGTGCGACGATCCGCTGCGGCCTGGAGGAGGACTACGCCGGCCTCGAGCGCGGCCTCGACGCGCTCGGCGTGCTCAACCCCGACGGCCCGAAGGTCGAGCTCGAGTATTACAAGGGCTGGCGCGACATCCTCGCCCTGCCCTTCCTCGCCGACGGCATCTTCGACTACGCGAAGTCGACGATCCACGACGATGTCATCAAGATGGTCCCGGGCGCCCTCAAGCGCATCGCGTCGTTTCAGCCGCCCTCCGACCTGGTCTTCATCGATCGCGCGATCGCGGGCCACTACGGCAACCTGCGCACGATCGGCGCCCGCGGCCGCCCGCTCGCCATGTTGCGGCCCTACATCTACCCGACCGACGCCCTGCCGGCCTGATCGGCCTGATCGGCCTGATCGGCCTGATCGGCCTGATCGGCCAAATCATGGTCCAGTGACGGTGGCCGCCAGGCTGCGCCCGTCGAGGTCAGCCGGCGGCCGCAACCCGAGCAGCGCCGCCAGCGTCGGCGCGAGGTCGACGGTGCCCGCCGGCTGCTCGTGCATGCCCGGCCGCACTCCGGCCCCGAAGAACAGCAGCGGCACATCCGCGTCGTAGCTGTACGGCGAGCCGTGGCTGGTCCCCTGCGCCTGCGCGTCGACCAGGTGCCACTGCTTGAAGCGCAGCTGCACGTCCGGGCTGCGGGTCGCGAAGTAACTGCGCTGGTAGGCGGTGAAGAACGGTCGGGCATGATCCGGCGGGCCCGCCAGCTCCGCCGCCGTGAATGCATCGGCGACGAAGTCGAGCTCACGAAGCGCCGCCGCGACCGCGGTGTGCAGCGCGGCCGGCTGGACCCCGGCCGCGCCGACGAGCGCGGCGTCGAGCCAGATCCCGTCCCCGTCGATGAAGGTCAGCGTGTTCGCGGACAGGCCGAGCTCGCGCAGCACCGGCAAGACGGCGGCGCTGACCTGGGCGCGATAGACCTGGCCGGTGATGCGCCGCGCCGAGTGAAAGCCGCGCAGCACCGCCTCTTCCGGCAGCGGCAGGGCGCCGTGGTCGGCGGTGAGGGCGAGCACCCAGCTGTCTTTTCCGACATGTTCGTCGAGATAGGCGATGAACTCGGCGAGGTAGGCGTCGAGGCGCAGGTAGTAGTCCTCGACCTCGTGGCTGAAGGGCCCGTACTTGTGGCCGATCAGGTCGCCGCTCGAGCAGCTGACGAACAGCAGGTCGGGGACCTCGTCGGCGCCGAGCCCCTCCGCGGTGACCAGCGCCCGCGCGAAGCCGAGGGTCAGCTCGTCGCCGAAGGGCGTGTACATCATCCCCTTGGCGAAGCTGGTCCGTGCCGTGGCGCTGCCGTCGTCGAAGCCGTGCGGAAATTCGCTGTGCACACCGTCGGCCTCGGTCGCGACCCGGTCGGGGCCCGAGCGCAGGTACGCCGAAGGATCACGCAGGCGCGTCCAGCCGGCGGCGAAGCGCCGATACACCGCGTCGCTGGCGTTGAAGGCCGCCACCCAGTCCGGCAGCGGCGCCCCCTGCTGGTACCAGCTCGACGACAGATAACCGGCGACCGCCGGCTCGTACCAGTACGCCCGGTCGGGCCCCTGTCCGCCCATCATCACCGCCGACCGGTCCTTCAGCGCGACCGAGTACACCTTCGCCGCCGGCTCCTGCGCCTTGAGCCAGTCGCCCAGGCCCGCGCGCATCAGCTGCCGCGGCGAGCGACCCGGCAGCTGCGCCGTGCGGGGCCCCGCGAACACGGGTAGCACCCGCGTGTCCTCGGCCGCGTAGACCTCGGTCCGCTCCGCGGGCATATACCAGTCGTTGGCGACGATGCCATGGTGCGAGGCGTGGCTGCCGGTCGCGACCGAGGCGTGCCCGGGCGCGGTGAAGGTGCGCGCGTGCTGGACCTGGGCCCGCGTGAACCATGCGCCCTCCTTCCGGAAGCGGGCGAGGCCGCCGCTGTAGAGGTCGGCGTAGCGGTTGAGGTAGTCGGCGCGCATCTGGTCGACGACCAGCACGACGGCCAGACGGGGGCGACGGACCTCGGGCGCGGGCGGCCTGGTCCCCTCGCGCACGCAGCCGCCTGCAGCGCCTGCGAGGGCTGCAGAGCCGGCGAGCACGGCAAGACCCAGCGCGAGACCAACAGGGCTGTGGCGCAGGAGCATGCGGAGGCCTGTTGTACGATCTGCCCGAAGACAAGGCCAGGGGCGTGTGAGCCAGGACGCGCCTCTCGCCCGGGCCGGCGCGTTGACAGCCCCGGAGCCCGCCGCTCACACTCGCGGCGAGGAAATGCCCATGCGTTCGAACTTTTTGCTGTCCCTGTCGCTGGTCGGTCTGCTCGCCGCGGGCTGCAACAACGCCCCCGCACCGGCCGCGCAAGCGTCCGCCGAGGTCAAGGCCGCCGAGCTCAAGCCGGCCGAGGTCAAGGTCGCGGCCGTCGAGCCGGCCAAGGCCGCCGATGCCGAGGAAGAGGGTTGCATCTACAAGGACGCCAAGGCGGACAAGCACGACGAGGCCGACTGCCCGCACGGTGGTGGCGAGCACGGCGACGCGGCCGGCACGGCCACGCCCGGCCACTACGGCGCCGCCTTCGCCCTCAAGGAGGCCAAGCCGCTCGGGCAGGTCCTCGCCAGCGCCAAGGATGGGCTCAAGGACCCGGTCCAGGTCAGCGGCGAGGTCGAGTCGGTGTGCCAGAAGAAGGGCTGCTGGCTGGTCGTCAAGGACGGCGAGGCCCAGGCCCGCATCCTGATGAAGGACCACGCCTTCACCGTGCCGATGGACACCAAGGGCAAGCCCGTGGTCGTCGAGGGCACGCTCGAGGCCCGTACCTTCAACGAGGCCCAGGTCAAGCACCTGGAGAAGGACGCCGGCAAGGACCCCGCCGCCGTCGCCGGCGAGCGCACCGAGTACGTGCTGACCGCCACCGGCATCGAGCTGAAGAACAGCTGACTCCGGTTCACGCGCGGACGCGCGTGAACCTCAGCGCGGACGCGCGTGAAGTCCAGTCCAGTCCCTCGGCCTCTCAGCCCGAGGGGCTGCCGACGTTGCTGAGCGCGAAGCCGGTCATGTCGCTATAGGTGTAGGCGCCGACCAGCCCGGTGAAGGTTTCGAACTGTCCATCGGAGACGTCGAGGCGATAGGCCGCGCTGCCCATCGACACGCCCCAGACGTAGCCAAAAAAGTCGACGCTGATGCCGTGCACGTGTTGCGGCAGCTTGAAGGACTGCTTGATCTCCAGGGTCTCGGTGTCGATCGCGACGATGCCGCCGGTGTTCGACTTATAGAGCGTGCCGTTGCCGTCTTCCATGCAGCCGCCCGATTCACCGGCGCCGCCGACCTCCTTCCAGGTCTCGGTCATCGGGTCGAAGCGCGACACCGAGGCTGCGCAGGTCCAGACGTAGCCCTTCGAGTCGACGGTCATGCCGTAGCCGCCGGCGACCATGTCCCAGAGCTTGAACTCGAGCGTCTGGTAGTCGACAAACACCAGCTTGCCGATGCCGAGTTGTGAGGCCCAGAAGTTGCCCTTCGCGTCGACCGCTCCGCCATAGAGGCCGTAGCTGTCGGCCCCGACCCCGCCGATGGTCACGGTGGCCTCGATCGCTCCGGTGTCGCCATCGACGCGGATGATGTCGACGGTGCCCGGCGTGTTCATGCCGGAGGTCCAGACCTTTTGGTCTTCCCAGCGGCAGGCGCCGGGGTTGAAGCTGCCCTGCGTCCATGCGACCGGGCGCTGGCTCATGTAGTTCATCGGCGTGTACCAGGCGATGCACTCCTCCTCGCCCCAGGGCAGGAATTCGGCGTTGCTGGCGGTCTGCATGCCCGGGGTGCCGTTGCTGTCGCCGCAGCGCTCCGGATTGGCGTAGACCTTGGTCAGGCCGCCGTAGCGGTTGGCGACCGCGACGTCGCCGGCGAGGTTGACCGAGGTGCGGGAAGGATTACCTGCGGCGTCGGGGCGGACGATGTAGCGCCCGCGCTCGCTGAGCGTGACCGTCTCGACCTTGCTGATCGTGCCCTGCGTGCTGTTGGCGATCCAGATGTAGGAAAAGTCCGGGTCGCCGCTGCCCATGCCGCACGCCGGCGCGCCGAAGTCAGGCATCGCCAGGTCGAACTTGAGCGGCTCCTCGCCCTCGCCGAGGGTCGTCGACCCACCCGTGCCCGTCGGCGCCGGCTCGGTCGACTGCGGTATTCCCGAGGAGCCGGTCGCGCCGTCCGTGGCGGACGCACCAGAGGCGCCGGCATAACAGCCGGTCGTCCCCATCGCCAGCATCATCGCTCCTATACGGCTGCGCATACCCGCCCTCCACGTCCCTTACCATAGCGGAGCCTGGCGTTCGCGCACAGATCACGCAAACCGCCCAGCCCCCACAAGTGAACGCGGGCGCTGTCGCCCGCAGTCAATGTTCTCGCCGCTCAGCCGGAAGGCTGGCCGGAATGAATCAGCCGGAAGGCTGGCCTACCCGCTCAGCCGGAAGGCTGGCCGACGTTACTCAGCGCGAAGCCCGTCATGTCGCTGTAGGTGTAGGCGCCGACCAGGCCGGAGAAGGTCTGGAACGCCCCGTTCTGGGCGATGTCGAGGCGGTAGGCCTCGCTGCCCATCGACACGCCCCAGACGTAGCCATAGAAGTCGATGCTGATGCCGTGCACGTACTGCGACACCGGGTAGGAGGTCTTGACGGCCAGGGTCTCGACGTCGACGGCGACGATGTTGTTGTTGCCGCCGCTCATGTAGAGCGTGCCCTTGCCGTCCTCCATGCAGCCGCCGTTGCCGCCGACCGAGGCAGTCTGCCAGGTCTCGGTCATCGGGTCGAAGCGGCCGGCGTTGCCCGAGCAGGTCCAGACGTAGCC
>NZ_JACCSO010000685.1 GCF_013812955.1 Nannocystis sp.
GGCCAGCGCCTGGAGGGCCAGCAGCGTGTCCGCCACCGCCACCACCGTGAAGTCCCCCTCGGGCGCTGCGCGTCCGGGCCCCACCAGCACCGCCGACGCCCCGCCGGCCAGCGCCGCCGGGATGAATTCGTGGCCGTCGCGGGCGGCGACGAGCGGCACGAACAGCCCCTCGCGCAACGGCGTCCGGCTGTCGATGAAGGCGCCGGCGATCGCTCGCTCGCTGCGCCGCATCAGGGTGCCACCAGCGGCGGCGGCGAGGCTCTCGGGGCTCCAGTGCACGCTCCCGGATACCAACTCCGGCGCGCGCGCGCCAGTGATCCCCCCACGCGCGGGCGCGAGCCTCACCGGCGACCCCGGCTCCGCCCTTTTGCCGCCGCTGGCACAACGCCAGCCCGTGCTGGCCTACAGGGCGTTGTGAGCGGGAAGGAGGTCGCCACGCCATGAAAACTCTGGTCCTCGATCCAGGCTTTATCCCGGTCAAGGTCATCACCTGGCGCCGCGCCCTGTGCATGAGCATCATCGAAAAAGTCGAGGTCCTCGCCAGCTATGAGCGCGAGGTGCGGACCATCTCCACCATCTTCCGCGCTCCCGCCGTCGTCCGCCTGCTCGGGGTCGTGCGCGCCAGACCTCAGCTGGTCCGCTTCTCGCGCCGCAACGTCTACCTGCGCGACAACCACCGCTGCCAGTATTGCGGCGACAGCTTCAGCGACTCCGAGCTGACCCTCGACCACGTCGTCCCCCGCGTCTCCGGCGGCAAGACCTCGTGGACCAACGTCGTCGCCGCCTGCGGCAGCTGCAACCGCCGCAAGGGCGGCCGGACCCCCGAGCAGGCCGGCCTGCACCTGCGCACCCACCCCCGGCGCCCGCAATGGTCGCCGCTGGCGGTCACCCAGCGCCTGCCCGACCACGACGTGCCCGAGTTATGGCGCGCCTGGATCTTCCAGTGACCCTCTAAAAAAGCAGTGACGTGGCGGGGTGAAGCGGGGACTCGCCTCGCGCCGACCCCGCCGACCCCGCCGGCCGCAATCGGCAAGCCGCCCCGGCCGCCGCCCTGTCCACGACCGACCCCACCAGCAGCCCGGTGGAGCGCCCCGCCGACCTTTCTCCGAATAGTTGCGGGCCCCTGGACCCCGTGGCAACTGGGCGATGGTTTGCTGTACCAACTGCTCTTCGCGCTCCATGACGACGTGAGCTGGCTGCGCTGGCTCAACGTCCTGCGCTACACCTCGACGCGGATCCTGGCGGCGACGCTGACGGCGCTGGTCCTGTCGTTGGTCCTGTACCCGTGGTTCATCCGCACCCTGCAGAAGATCCAGCTCGGTCAGGTCGTGCGCGACGACGGTCCCAAGTCGCACTTCTCCAAGCGCGGCACCCCGACCATGGGCGGCAGCCTGATCCTCTTCACGCTGATCATCCCGACCGTGTTGTGGTCGGACATGAGCAACGGCTTCGTGCTGCTGGCCACCGCCGTGACCGCCGGTTGCGGCGTGATCGGCTTCATCGACGACGCCCTCAAGATCCGCCGCAAGAGCTCCGGCGGCCTGCCCGGGCGCATGAAGCTGCTCTTGCAGTTCATCGTCGCCGGCGCGGCCGTCTGGTACCTGTTCGACTACTCCGGGCTGATGCCGGACGCCATCCGCTACCGCCTGGCGCTGCCGCTGACCGACTTCTACGAGCACATGTTCGTGCTCCCGCCCTGGCTGTACCTGGTGTTCGCCACCTTCGTCATCGTCGGCTTCTCCAACGCCGTCAACCTGACCGACGGCCTCGACGGCCTGGCGATCGGACCGGTGGCGATCACCGCCGGCACCTTCCTGATCCTGACCTACGCCGCCGGCACCCTGATCGCCGGCTTCGACATCGCCCGCTACCTCAACATCCCGCACATCCCCGGGGTCGGCGAGCTCGCGGTCTACTGCGGGGCCATGGTCGGCGCCGGCATCGGCTTCCTCTGGTACAACACCTTCCCAGCGAGCGTCTTCATGGGCGACGTCGGCTCCCTGCCGCTCGGCGCCGGCATCGGCTTCCTCGCCGTCGCCTCCAAGAACGAGTTCACCCTGGTGATCGTCGGCGGCCTGTTCGTGCTCGAGGCCGTCAGCGTGGTCGTCCAGGTCGTCAGCTTCAAGCTCACCGGCAAGCGCGTGTTCAAGATGGCCCCGATCCACCATCACTTCGAGCTCAAGGGCTGGAGCGAGCCCAAGGTGGTGGTCCGCTTCTGGATCATCAGCATCATGCTCGCCCTGATCGGCCTCGCCACGCTCAAGCTGCGCTGATCTCTCCGGTCGCCCACGTTCGCGCCAGCGCTCGCCGCTCCAGCACTTCCTTCCCAACCCTCCGGGTCTGAACTCCCGTCGCCCTCCTCCCGCGTCCTCTCTCATGCTCCCGCATCCCTGGCACGGTACCGTCCTCGTCATCGGCGCCGGCGCGAGCGGCCTCGCAGCCGCCGCCCTGCTGCTCCCGCTCGCCGCCGAGGTCCGGGTCTACGACCGCCGCCCCGCGGCCGAGCTCCCGCCCGGCGCCGTGCCCTTCCTCGGCGCCGACACCATCCCCGACGCCGCCGTGCTCGGCATCGACCTCATGGTCCTGAGCCCCGGCGTGCCCCCGGCCCCGTTCCTCGCCGCCCGCGAGCGCCTCGCCCCCGCCGCCGCCGTGCACGGCGAGATGTCGCTCTCCCTCGCCGTCGCCGACGAGCTCTGGGGTCATCTCCCGACCGTGCTGATCACCGGCACCAACGGCAAGAGCACCGTCACCGCCCTCACCGGCGCCCTGCTGACCGCGGCCGGCCGGCGCCCCTTCGTCGGCGGCAACCTCGGTGTGCCGCTCGCGGCCGCCGTGCTCGCCGGCCACCTGGACCCGGCCGCCGCGCCCGATTGCCTCGTGCTCGAGTGCTCGAGCTTCCAGCTCGAGACCTTCCCCGGCGACCCCGAGGAGGCCCGCCACGTCGACGTGGCGATGATCCTGAACCTCACCCCCGATCACCTCGACCGCTACCCGTCGATCGAGGACTACGCCGCCACCAAGGCCCGCGCCCTCGCGGGCATCGCCCACCACTCCCCGGGCGTCGCCCACCACTCCCCGGGCTCCCCGGGCGTCGCCCACCACTCCCCGGGCTCCCCGAGCGTCGCCCACCACTCCCCGGGCTCCCCGAGCGTCGCCCTCTTTGACGCCGGCGACCCCTGGACGCCCTTCTTCGCGCGCCACGTGCACGCCGACCACGTCATCACCATCGACGCCGACTCGTCCTCTGCCCAGAGCGCGAGCATCCGCGGCCCCGGCCCCGGCGACACCCTCGTGCTGCCCGACGGCGAGACCTTCCCCCGCGCGGCCCTGCGCCTCGCCGGCCGCCACAACAGCAAGAACGCGCTGTTTGCCCTCACCGCCGCCCGCCACCTCGGCGCCAGCCCCTCTGCCTGCCTCGCCGGGCTCCAGAGCTTCGTCGGCCTGCCGCACCGCATGGTCCACGTGCGCGACCTCGACGACATCGCCTACTACGACGACTCCAAGGCGACCAACGTCGCCAGCGTGCTCGCCAGCCTCGGCGGCTTCGAGCGCAGCTTCGTGCTGATCGCCGGCGGCCGGGCCAAGGGCGACGACCTCGCCCCGCTGCGCGACCTGCTCGCCGCGCAGGGCCGCGCCCTGGTCGCGATCGGCGAGTCCAGCGAGCAGTTCTTCGCGCTCGCCGGCGGTCTCGTCCCGGCCGCGCGCGCCAGCGACATGGCCGAGGCCGTCGCCCACGCGCGCCGCCTCGCCAGACCGGGCGACGCCGTCGTGCTCTCGCCCGCCTGCGCCAGCTACGACTGGTTCAAGAACTACGGCGAGCGCGGCGACGTCTTCGCCGCCTGCGTCGACGCCCTCGAGTGAGCCCCGCGGGCAGGCCCCGATCTCGAGCGTTCTCGCGTAGCATCGCCGAAGATGCTGAGCCCCGCGCCGGACGCCCCCTACCTCCGTGACAACTACGCGCCGGTCGCCGAGGAGCACCAGCATCTCGCGCTGACCTGCACATTCGGACAGGTCCCACGCGACCTCGCCGGCGTCTTCGTCCGCAACGGCGCCAACCCGACCCGCCCGCCGCGCGCCCGCCATCACTGGTTCGACGGCGACGGCATGGTGCACGCCCTCGAGTTCGCCGACGGCCGGGTCCACTACCGCAACCGCTGGGTCCGCACCGCCGGCTTCCTCGCCGAGCAGGCCGCCGATGCCCCGCTGTGGGGCGGCCTGCTCGAGCCCATCGAGCGCGACAACCCGCGCGGTCCCTACAAGAACACCGCCAACACCGACCTCGTGTATCACCACGGTCGCCTGCTCGCGACCTGGTGGGTCTGCGGCGACGCCTACGTGCTGCGCCTGCCGGACCTCGCAAGCTGCGGCGCCGACGACTTCCACGGCACGCACGAGCGGGGCATGACCGCGCACGCCAAGGTCGACCCGCGCAGCGGCGAGCTGGTGTTCCTGCGCCCCGAGCCCGGCCCGCCGTTTTTGACCTGCGGGGTGCTCGACGCCAGCGGCCGACTGATCCACAGCACCGCCATCGAGCTGCCCGGCCCGCGCCTGCACCACGACATGGCGATCACCGAGAACCACACGATCATCCTCGACATGGCCATGCACGAGGATCCCGCGCTGCTTCGTCAGGGCAAGGTCCGGGTCAAGTTCTTCCGCGACCAGCCGAGCCGCATCGGCGTGCTGCGCCGCCATCCTCATCGCGCAGAGGGCAGCAGCATCCGCTGGTTCGAGATCTCGCCCTGCTACATCTATCACACCGTCAACGCGTGGGAGGACGGCGACGAGATCGTGCTGCTCGCCTGCCGCATCGACGACCCGATGGTCGGCGATCCCGGCAACACCCCGAGCGCCCGCATCGTCCCGGCGATCGCCGCCCAGCTGCTCGGCGCCCGCCTGTGCCGCTGGCGCCTGAACCTGCGCACCGGCGCCGTCTCCGAACAACTGCTCGACGACGAGATCACCGAGTTCCCGCGCATCGACCCGCGCCGCCTCGGCGCGCCCTCGCAGATCAGCTACCACCAGCGCCTCGCCGAACAGCCGACCCTGCGCTTCGACGGCATCGTCCGCTATGACCACGAACGCGGGGGTCGGACCACCTATCGCTACCCCGCGGGCTGGTACGGCAGCGAGGTCTGCTTCGCCCCCCGCATCGGCGCCGGCGCGGCCGAGGACGACGGCTACCTGGTCGCCTTCGTCTGCGAGGAGCACAGCGGCCGCGCCGAGGGCTGGATCTTCGCGGCCGATCGCATCGAGCACGGCCCGATCGCCCGCGTCGTGATCCCGACCCGCGTGCCCACCGGCTTCCACGGCCTGTGGATCGATCACACCGCGGTCGCGGCCCAGGATCCGCACTTGCAGTCCCTCGCCTGAGCTCGTGGTCTCGCGGCCCCTGGCACAATCGCCCCGCGCGACGCCACGCGTTGCGCCCGGCCGCGCTCTCGGGTCTCATCGCCGACATGCATCATCGTCGGCGAGGAATGGGGTGGAGGATCGGTGGCGCGGCGCTGTGGCTGTTCAGCGGCTGCGCCAGCGGTGACCAGGACAGCAACAGCGGCTTCACCTCGCAGCCCCAGCCGACCGTGAACCCCACCGTGGCGGGGTCCGAGACCAGCGGCGGCTCGACCACCAACAGCCCCACCACCTCCAGCTCCACGACCACCGGCGAGGCCAGCACCAGCGTCGACCCCACCACCACCGTCGAAGCATCCAGCTCGGGCTCCACCGCCAGCATCGACGATACGACCAGCGCCGACGCCTCGACCTCGAGCACCACCACCGGCCCTCCGCCGCCCGGGTGCGGCAACGCCGAGCTCGACCCGCTCGAGGAGTGTGACGACGGCAACGACGTCGAGACCGACGACTGCAACAGCATGTGCCAGCTCGCCAAGTGCGGCGACGGGGTCATTCACGCCGGCGTCGAGACCTGCGACGACACGCTGGAGACCGTGACCTGCAACGCCGACTGCAGCGCGGCCGCCTGCGGCGACTCGATCCCCAACGCCGCCGCCGGCGAGACCTGTGACGACGGCAACAAGATCGACACCGACGCCTGCCTCTCCACCTGCAAGCTCGCCGCCTGCGGCGACAACCAGGTCCAGGCCGGCGTCGAGGAGTGCGACGACGGCAACATGGTCAACGGCGACGGCTGCGAGAACACCTGCAAGAAGTCGCTGCTGCCCGCCGAGTGCGTGAACCCGGTGCTGCTCACCGACGCCTTCCGCAACATCGCCAACGTCGGCGGGAGCGGCTGCGACAACGCCATCGTCCAGCAGTGGTACCGCTTCAGCGGCGCGGCCGGGGTCAAGATGCCGACCCAGGCGCCGCCGACCGGCAAGTGCGGCACCGACGCGCCCGGCTGGCTGAGCGGCGGTGAGCCCCAGGTCCAGGACGGCGCGGTCGCTCGCCAGGTCTGCTTCCACTGGTCGAACAACACCTGCAACTGGAGCGAGCCCGCGATGGTGCGCAACTGCGGCGACTACTACGTGTATTTCCTGAAGAGCGTGTCGTGGGGCTGTAACGGCCGCTACTGCGGGACCAACTGACGGCCCCAACCAAGCGATGGACATCGAGCCGCCGACCGGCGATCCATGTGGTCATGCGCCTCGCATCCACGCTCCTGGTCATGACGCTCGGCTTCGCCCTCGCCTGCAACAACGACGGCGATCCGGGCCCCACGAACGCGAGCGGCACGGGCTCCACGACGCAGGTCAGCGAGACGGCAACAACAACAACAACAACGACGACACCGACCACCGGCGGACCCGATGACGCGCTCCAGCGCTGTCGACCGACCTGCATGAGCGACGCCGACTGCACCATCGGCGGCCAGGACATCGGCTATCGCTGCATCACCGGCATCTGCCGCCCGCCGCCCTGCAGCGACGACGCGGCCTGCGTCGCGACCCTCGGCGGCTGGACCGAGCCCTGCGCCGCTCAGGCCGCCTGTCCCGAAGGCAAGGTCTGTATCAACGTCGCCGGTGAGGGCCGCTGCGCGTTCACGCCGAGCATGATCCTGGCATGCATCGACCTCGGCCTCGACGAGCTGATGCAGCCGACGATCGCGGGCGACTCGAACGTCACCGTCTGCGGCGTCACCACGGCGAGCTGCGTCGACGGCACCTGCCGCGCCCCCTGCACCAGCGACGCCGCCTGCCCGGCCCAGCTCGGCCACCCGAGCTGCGAACAGGCCACCGGCGAGTGCATCTGCACCGAGGACCAGGACTGCCAGGACACGATGAAGCCCGGCCTCATCGTCTGCATCGCCGGGCGCTGCGGCTGCAGCTCCGACATGGACTGCACCGGCGGCACCAACGTCGACACCTGCTACGCCGGCGCCTGCGGCTGCGCCTCGACGGCGACCTGCAGCACCCAGCTCTACGACAACGCGACCCAGATCTGCGGCCCCGCCTGAGTCGCCACCCTCGAAGTCGACCCGCTTAAACGAAACGACCCGGGCACCAGGCCCGGGTCTTCTCTTCAACTTCGCGGAGTCAGATCCGCGGACTAGTAACGGTCACGACCGCCACCACCGCCGCCGCCGCCGCGACCGCCGCGACCACCACGGCCACCGCC
>NZ_JACCSO010000686.1 GCF_013812955.1 Nannocystis sp.
GCTTTCGGGTGCACGGCTTCGTCGACGGCCCGCTCGCGCCCTGGGGCGGCCAGCGCTGCGGCACCGTCGATCCAGGACGCAACGGCGACCTGCTCGAAGTGCCAGGTCACCTCGGCGGTCCGCTACCGACCGGCGCGCACGCCCTCGATCTCGAGGCCCGCCTGCGGATCGGCCTCGAGCAACTTCCGGACGTCGGACTCGACGCCGCGGGCACGACCCCGGAGACCGCGCTCGCCGGACTGGTCGCATTGAACCTCGCCGATGCGGTCTGGCGCGAGGCCACCGGGCGGCCACTGACGCTCCCCCACGGCCAACCCCGAAACCCGGCCCAGCAGGCGCTGCTGCGCGCACTCGCGCAGACTTTGGTGGACGGCGGCTTCTCGCTGCGCGCGCTGGTCGTCGCGGTGGCGGTGCATCCTTACCTCGACCTCGACGAGCCCGTGAATTGTGACGGCGCCCTGCCGCCGGTGCTCGACCCCTTCGCCGCCGACAACCACGCCGGCGACGGCCTGCGCCGCGAGGACCCGTGGACCCTGCTCGACAGCGCCGCGTACGCGCTGGGATGGCGGACCGTGAAGCGCTTCCCGCTGCCCTTCGGCTGGGAGGACGAGGCATTGATGCGCTCGCTCGGCGCGTACCTCGACGACAGCGAGCCGGGCCATCGCGGCCTCGATCTGATCGGCGCGCTGGCCTGGGAACGCAGCGTGGGCGCGGGTGTGGATCCCGGCTGGGCCGGCCTCGCGCCGCCGCACCACGACCCCGGCGCCGACGTGATCGCGCGGCTCGTCGCCCTGGCTCGCGCCGATCCGGCTCTCACCGTCGAGGACGTCGCGCTCGCCGTGCAAGACCGCGTGATCCAGGAGACCGCGTGGACCGATCCGGCCCACCGCGCCGAGGCCGAGGCCCTGCTCGCGCTGCCGCTCGCCAGAGCGGCCGCACAGCACGATCCCACCACCCTCGAGGCCGCCCTGCGCCGCTTCGCCGGCGCGCTGCTGATGAGCCCGCAGTTCACCCTCGCCGGCCTGCCGCCGCCGGCCTGGACACGCGCCCCGCGGCTGGTCCTGCCGGAGGCGACCTCCGCGGCCCTGTGCGAGCAGCACGCGCCGCAGATCCTCAACGAGCTCGCGCTGGCCTGGCGCTGCGACGAGTCCGGCGTGCACCTCGGCGAAGACGCGCGGTGACGCGGCGCGCCGAAGCTGCGAAGCTCGTGCACCCGCCCGGACGACCCACCATGGATCTCACGCGCCGCAGCCATCTCGTCACACTCGCGGTGCTCGTCGCCGCGCTCACGCTCGCCTGCAAGCCGGACCGGCCCGCCCGCAGCGTCTCGCCCTCCGACACCGCGAGCAGCGAGCGTGCTCCCCGTGCATCGCAGCCGCCTCGTGCATCACAGCCCGAGGCGCAGCCCGAGGCGCAGCCCGAGGCGAACCCCGAGCGAGGTCGCCTCGCCGGCATCACCGCCGCCCACAACCGCGTGCGCGCGCAGCTCGGCATCCCCCCGCTGATCTGGTCGAAGGAGCTGGCGCGCTACGCCCAGACCTGGGCCGACAAGCTGCAGCGCAAGGGCTGCGACCTGCAGCACCGGCCGCGCTCCGGGCCCGACGCCCAGCGCCACGGCGAGAACCTATTCGGCGCGAGCGGACAGACCCCGGACGTCGCTCAGGTCGTCGGCAGCTGGGCGGACGAGGCCCGGAACTTCAACGCCAAGACCAACCGTTGCAAGGGCGTGTGCGGCCACTACACCCAGATCGTGTGGCGCGACAGCCAGCGGCTCGGCTGCGCGATGGCGACCTGCGGCGACGCCGAGGTCTGGGTCTGCAACTACGATCCACCGGGCAACTTCGTCGGTCAGCGGCCCTACTGACGGCGCGCGCCTGCCCCGAAGCACAGGCGCGCATTCACGAATCACGCGCCTGTCCCGAAGGACAGGCGCGCATTCACATTATTCGGCCTTGTTGCCGCGCAGCCCGTCGATCTGCCCGCGCGCGTACATGCGATAGGCCATGCGGGTCCCGCGGCGGTGATCGACGACGATGTCCCCCTGCACCTGCACGGTGCGGATCTTGTCGCCGCGCATACCCGAGCCGGCCTGCTCGCGGCGAGCCGCGTTGCGCCCGGCGATCGCCGCCTCCTGCGCCCGCGCTTGCAGGCGCGCCTGCAGCAGCTCGAGGGCGGTCTTACGGTTCATGTCCTGGCTGCGTCCGCCGTCGACCCGCACCGCCAGCCCGCTCGGCGTGTGGCGCAGGATCACAGCGGTCGACGTCTTGTTACGGTGCTGCCCGCCGGCTCCGCTGCCGCGCGTGAACTGCTCCTCGAGCTCGTCCGCGGCGATCGTCACCCACGCGTCCTCGGCCGGGGTCAGCACCACCACGGTCACCGTGCTCGAGTGCACCCGCCCGCGCTTCTCGGTCGGCGGGACCCGCTGCCAGCGATGGCCGCCGGCCTCGTCGGCGAAGCAGGCGCGAGCCCGTTTGCCGCTCACCCGGCAGCAGACGATGCCCGGCCGCTCGTCGAGCACCTCGAGGTCAAAGATGCTCCCGCACCGCGAACCTTTGATAGATAGCGAGCTGCTCGTATACCAGCAGCCGCGCGTCGGCACCGCCCTCGGCGGCGCGGATCTCCACGATGATCGTCTCCATGGCGCTTCCTGTTCGGCAGGTCCCCGGGGACATGTCCCTTGCGCCCTGTCCGCCGGGTCACCTGCCAGGGACCGGCCAGAGCGCGCGCCACGGCTCGAACGGCCGCGACGCGATCACTACACAATCACGATGCCGAGCAGATCCGGTCAACCATGCCACGCGGGCAGCCGGCCGCCGGCCATTCCTGGCAGGGACAGCGGATGCTCGTGGTCGGGACGCGTGATCGGCAAGGGAACCTCGACGGGGCGTCACAATGCCGCGAGATCGCCGGCGACGCAAGGCCCTTATGCACGCGCGGCTTTCACCGTCCGGCGGACGACCCGGGTAATCCCAGGATCGCCGCGGGCGTGCGCGCCACGTCGCCGCGGGCAGCTCGCATGCATCGACGACGCGCTCGCTGTCTGCATGCGGCACCGGCGCTCGACGTGGCTGACGTTGGTGAACAGCAGCTCGGCGATCACCGTGGTGACGACGGCCTGCGCCAGCGCACCGACGTAGGCGCCGGGGCGCCGCGCGGCGGCTGCCCAACGTCGCGGCAGCGGCGCCGCCGGCGCAAACAGCCTTGTCGGGTCCGCTGGGCCCTGACCGAGGAGCACCCGCCCCACTGGCGACAGGACGCGCGTGAGACGCGACACGCGGCCGAGTCCAACATCCATGCTACCCCGGGGGCGACTTTTACAGCACCCTGCTCATCGACTTGCCAGGATGTGCAGGGCGCTGCAAGCCATCGCTGCGATCCATCGCCGTGCTCGCCCTCTCCACAGCCTCATGTTGCCCTTGTTGCTCTTCTTGCCGATGGGCCTGCGCGTGCCGTGACGTGAAGGATCCGCTGCGATGAGCGCCCAGCTTCCTCGCCCGCTGCGTCGACTGCAAGCCGCGCGGCTCGTCGGCGCCGCGGTGCTGGCGATCCTCGGCGAGCGGGTGTTGTCGGGCCAGTCGATCGCCGGCACGACCGGTGGCTTCCTCGCTATCACGGTGCCATCCGGGGCGAGCCTCGGCGTGATCTACAGCGTGACGGTGGCGGTGGTCACCACCGCCTGCGCGCTGGGGATCCTGGCGGGGCGGCGCTGGGCGATGACCACGTTCCCCCTGCTGCTGACGCTCCACATCGGCGCGTTCATGCCCCTGCTCGCCCAGGACGCGCGGGTCGCCGGGGTCGTGATCCTGTGGAACTTGCTGCTGCTCGGCGATCACCTGTTCGCGCTGAGCATGCGCAGCCCGCGAGAGCGGCGCGGCAAGGCCAAGGACGACACCGACTTCTGGATGGCGCGCCATGGCCCCGCGGCCCGCCACCTGTTGATGCTCTCGGTGCTGGCGACCATGGCGGTCGGCGGCTTCGATCTCACCGAGTCGATGGCGGCCCGTTACGTGTGCCTCGCGCTCGACCTCGGCGTGCTCATCCTGACGGCGCCCTTCGTGATCAGGGTGTTCCGGCAGCGCCGGCGCTACTTCGTGCCGCTCGGGCTGCTGCTGGCGCTGGGGCTGCCGCCGGCGCTCGACAGCTTCCCGGCGTTGCTGTCGCTGCTGGGGATCTTTCAGGCCGGGGTGTTGGCGCTGATACTGGCCCGCAGCGAGGTCTTCGACGACCTGCTGCGCAGCTTCTACACCCGCCCGGCGCTGCTGATCCTCTCGACCTTCGGGGCGCTCATCGGCGGCGGCGCGCTGTTATTGACCTTACCCGCCGCCTCGGCCGGGCCCCTGACGATCTCGTTCCTCGACGCGCTGTTCACCTCGACGAGCGCGACCTGCGTGACCGGCCTGATCGTGCTCGATACACCGGTGGCGTTCTCGACCTTCGGCCACGTCGTCATCTTGCTGCTGATCCAGCTCGGTGGCCTCGGGATCATGGTGCTCTCGACCTTCGCCACGGTGCTGCTCGGCGGCCGTCTGGCGCTGCGCGGCGAGCAGGCGCTGGAGGAGGTGCTCGACCTCGCCACCCCCGGCTCGGCCTACGAGCTCACCAGCTTCATCGTCATCTCGACCCTGCTGATCGAGGCCGTCGGCGCCAGCATGCTGGCCCTGAGCTTTCACTACCACTACGGCTTCGAGCCGCTCGATGCGCTGTGGCGCGGGGTCTTCCACTCGATCTCGGCGTTTTGCAACGCGGGCTTCTCGCTGTGGAGCGACTCGCTGATCCAATTCCAGCGCGACGCCTTTGTGCAGGGCGTGCATATGGCGCTCATCATCTGCGGCGGGCTCGGCTTCACCGTGCTCGCCGCGCTGTGGCTGAAGCTGCGCGGGAAGAAGGGGCGACAGTCGCTGCAGACCAAAGTGGTGCTGATCGTGTCGCTGGGGCTGACCCTCGGCGGTATGCTGCTCTACGCGCTGATCGAATGGAACGCATCGCTGCAGTCGTTGCCCTCGGCGGGTGAGAAGCTGCTGAACGCCCTGTTTCAGAGCGTCGCGCTGCGCACCGCGGGGTTCCAGACCCTCGACTTCAGCGGACTCGAGCGCTCGACGATCGTGATGATGATCGTGTGGATGTTCATCGGCGCGTCCCCGGGGAGCACCGGCGGCGGCATCAAGACGACGACCTTCGCGGTGATGCTCGCCGCCATCCCGGCGCTGCTGCGCAACCAGACCCGCGCGCTGCTGCTGCGCCGCACCATCCCGCACGACATCATCTACCGGGCGGCCACGATCATGACCCTGGCGACCATGGCCGCGGTGCTGATCATCTTCCTGCTGCTCGCGACGCACAGCCTCCCCTTCGATAAAGTGGCCTTCGAGACGGTCAGCGCGCTCGCCACCGTCGGCCTGTCGATCGGCGCCACGGCCGAGCTCGACGCCTTCGGTAAATGGGCGATCGCCATGACCATGTTCATCGGGCGCGTCGGCCCGGTCTCGCTGGCCCTCGCCCTGGCCACGCCGCGCCAGAGCCAGATCTCGTTCCCCGAGGCCAAGATCATGGTCGGATGACCGCGGTGGGCGCACCGCCCGCCCAGTCCAATGTCGAGACCGGTGAGGCCATCTTGCGCCATCAATGTCATGAATAGTTTTTCATTGACAGGGGGATCCAGCCTTCCTAGACTGCGACTGGGGTGTAACGGGTCGGCCGTTGCAGGCACATGGAATGGTCGGGCCGCCATTCTGCGGGCGCATCGTTGCGACCGCGGAAGACGACACGATGGAAAATCAAAGGTCGGAAACGACGCCCACCCCGGCAGGCTGCCTCCTGCGGATGGTGTGGATGATCGTGGGCAACGGGGCGCTGTACCTGTCGCTGGTCACGCTCGCGGTGTCGCGGGCGCCGTTGCCCTCATACCTGGACGTGATCGCGGGCCTCGCGGTCGTGCTCATGATCGGGGCGCGGCGCGTCGATATCACCCACTTCCAGGGACGGACGGTGAGCGACGAACAGGCGACCCTGGCCCACTGGCGGCGCTATTCGCTGAGCGTGACCGCCATCGCGGCGCTCGCCTGGCTGCTCGCGCATTACATCGCCGGCAACCTGTCCGGTTGAACCCATGTACCTCGAGCTGAACCCCGTGCTGCTGGTGCTCACGGCGTTGCTCTTCGCCTCGCTCGCGCTCGCGTTCGTGCGGTGGGTGGGCGCGAAGGGCTGGCTCGTGGTCGCCCTGCTCCTGCTGGTGGCTGCCGCGACGACCCCCGACAAGGATGCTCACACGAGGCTCGCCCGGCAACAGGCCGGGATTGGCCCCTCCGGAGCGGCCGACGCCGTGATCGCCATGCTCGCCACGTAGGGGGTTTATCGCCGTGTACGCCGGCTGATCGCTCATATGTCCCAAAAGACAGCCCGGGACTTGCCAGCGCGGCGCTGCGCGGCGACACTGGGTCGATGCGGGCCGCAGCGATCTCCCTGGTCTTGATGATGGCCTGCACCGACCGGGCCACGATCGACAGCGACGCGTCGACGGGCACCACGGCGCCCGGCACCACCGGCGAGCCGACCGGCCCGACCACCGGCGAACTCGACAACCCCGCGGGCTTCTGTCAGCCGCAAGCGCAGGACCCGGCGGCCTGCCCCGCCGACTACATCTGCTGCTCCGACGACCCGGCGACCGTGCAGGGGCGCCTGCCCAATTATTACAACCAGCAGGTGAACGAGCAGTACGGCGTGCCGATCTTCTCGGCGATGAACAATGTGCTCAGCTACTCGGGGCAATGCGTCGACGTCGGCGAGTTCCCCTCCCCCCTCGCCAGCGGCTGCCCGGTGCCCTGCAACCCGACCTGGTCGGCGTCGCAGCAGGACATCATCTGCGGCGCGGGCACGGCGTGCTGCTCGTTCCAGCTGGTCGACCCGAACAAAGACTGCGTGCTCGACCCGGACACCTCGCGCTGGCGCTCGGTGCGAGGCACCGACATCCCGGCCCTGACCAAGTGGGGCGCGACGCACACCACCAACCAGGACCCCGAGGGCAAGTCGTGCACGCTGTTCGCGACCGGCGGCGTGGACCCGGACCCGATGGTGCTCGCCGACTGCTTCAAGCAGCTCACCGTCGCCGACCAGCGCGGCTTCTGCTACGCGAGCTGCCCCTGCCAGGAGGACCTCTGTGACATGAAGAATGTCGGCTGGGTGCCGCGCTGCAGCTGACGCGTCGAGGACTCCGGTCGCCACAACAACGAGCGCCCCGGGCACCCGGGCGGTTACGCGCGAGCCGTCCCGCCGCCACCTTTTGACCTCGCCCCGCCTCCGGGCGATATTCCCCGGCGCATGGACGGGCCCATCCACACGGTCGAGGATCTTGCGGCGCTCGACCTGCTGCAGACGCCGGTGTGGATCGTCGATCTCGGGCGGGCGACCCAGTGGTGGGGCAACCTCGCCTGCGTCCCGCTGTGGGGAGCCACGACGCGCGAGGAGATGCTCGCCAACAGCGCCGCGAGTGCGCCGGCCTCGGAGACGTCGATGACGCGACTCGCCACCCTGCAGCGCCGCTTCGAGCGCGGCGAGACCTCGCTCGATCGCTGGACCCTCTACCCGGGGCAGGCGCGACCCTTCGTCGCCGAGTGCCGGTCCTCGGGCATCCGCGTGACCGACCGCCGCGGCGCCCCGGGCCGGCTGGCCATGCTGATCGAGGCGCGACTGCTCGGCGCCGAGGACACCGATCCACACGACCGCCGCGGCATCGAGGCGCTGCGCTACCTCGGCGAGATGGTGTCGCTGTACGCCGACTCGGGCGAGGGTCTGATGCGCAACCCCGCCGCCGTGCGCGTGCTCGGCGACGCGGGCCCGGGTGATCAGTTCCAGGCCAGCTTCGCCGATCCGGCGCAGGCCGCCGAGCTGCGGGCGCTGCTCGCCACCGGCGCGGTGTTCCACGGCGAGGTCCGCGTGCGCTCGACCGCGGGCGATCGCTGGTATGAGACCGAGGCGCGGCCCAGCCTCGACCCGGTCACCGGACAGCCGGCGGTGCTCGTCAACCAGCGCGACATCAGCCAGCGCCGCGCCGAACTGGCCGAGCTGCGGGCCAGCCGCGAGCAGCTGGCCGCGCAGGCCGAGGAGCTGCGCAGGCAGGCCGAGGAGCTG
>NZ_JACCSO010000147.1 GCF_013812955.1 Nannocystis sp.
CTCGAGAGCATCGCGGGCATAAAACGACTGCGGCAGCAGCGGCGTCGCGGGCGCGAGCCGCAGCGAGGGTGCGAGCAGCGGGGTCTGCCGCCCGACTGAACTTCGTTCGCCTGGCATGCCTGGAACAAGGCTGGCTCAAACTCGCGCCTCGTGCAAACCCCTGCATAACGGCCTTCGGCGTGCCATCATGACGGCCCCGGGGAACCATGCTCGTCTACGTGTATCTGTTCTCCTTCGCGCTCGGCGGCCTCCTGCTGCTCGCCTCGATCCTGCTCGGCGACAAGGACAGCGGCCACGCCGACGGCGAGGCCGACGCCGACGCCGAGCTCGGCCACGTCAGCTCCGGCGGCGCCACCCAGGGCCTCGACCACGGCGTCGTCGACAGCCACGGCAGTCTTTCGGGCGTGTTCACCGCCTTCCTGTCGATGCGGTTCTGGATGTTCTTCCTCGCCTTCTTCGGGCTCACCGGACTGGTGCTCGACGGCCTCGACCTGGTCCCGAACAGCAGCCTCGCCCTCGTGCTGGCCCTGGCGATGGGCCTCGTCACCGGCCAGGTCACGGTCGCCGTATTTCGCCACCTCGGGGCCAGCGAGACCAGCACCGCCGCCGGCGCCCACGACTACGTCGGCAAGTCCGGGCGGGTGCTGGTCGGCTTCGGCCCCGGCGAGCTCGGCAAGCTGCGCCTGACGCTCAAGGGCACCACGGTCGACGTGCTGGCGACCAGCGACGAGGAGCAGCGCTTCGCCATCGGCGACAGCGCGCTCGTGATCCAGATGAACGAGACCACCGCCGTGGTCGCGCGTGAGCCGGGCTCCGGCTCGGGCTCCCATGTGGCCTGAGCCTCTGCCCTCTCCTTTGCCCTCTCCCTTGTCCCCGAGGATGATCTGAGCATGCAACTCGACGCTGTCCTTCACTATTTACCGCCCGGCCCGGCCCTCGCCGCCGGCCTCGAGATCCTGTCCGAGGACATGGCCGTGGTCGCCGTGGTGGGCGCGGGGCTGGTCGGCCTGTTCGTGCTGATGCTGCTGCTGCTGGTCAAGAACTTCCTGCACATCGCCCGCCCGAACGAGGCGCTGATCTTCACCGGTCGCCGGCGCGTGCGTGACGGCGTCGACCTCGGGCCGCTGGTGATCCTCGGCCGCGGACACGAGAGCCAGGCCCCCGAGCACCACGGCTGCGGCCGCGGCCGGGCCTGGCGAGTGCCGCTGATCGAGCGCGTCGACCACCTCGACATGTCGGCGATGTCGATCGACGTCGCCGTCAACAACGCCTACTCGGCCGGCAACATCCCGCTGCGGATCCACGCGATCGCCAACGTCAAGATCAGCTCCGACCCGCGCCTGATCCGCAACGCGATCGAGCGATTTTTGGGCCAGTCGCCGACCGAGATCCAGATGGTCGCCCGCCAGACCCTCGAGGGCGCCCTGCGCGAGGTCCTGGCGCAGATGACCCCGGAGGCCGTCAACGAGGACCGCCTCGCCTTCGCCGACAACCTGATCAAGAGCGCCCAGGACGACCTCGACAAGCTCGGCCTGCAGCTCGACACCCTGAAGATCCAGCACGTCTCCGACGAGACCGGCTACCTCGACTCGCTCGGTCGCCCGCTGATCGCCGCGGTCCTGCGCGACGCCGAGAACGCCGAGAGCCAGGCCTCGCAGGAGGTCTCCGAGGCCCAGGCGCACACCAACCAGCGCGCCGAGGTCGCCAAGGCCATGGCCGAGACCGCGATCTTGACCAAGCGCAACGGCCTCGCGCAGCTGCGCTCCGAGCTCGACGGTCAGGCCGGCGCGGTCGAGCGCGAGGCCGAGGCCGCCGCCAAGACCGCCCGCGCCAACGCCGAGCAGGAGCTACAGACCGTGCGCGGCGAGCTCGAGCAGCGGCGCCTGATGGCCGAGGTCATCATCCCCGCCGAGATCCGCCGCGCCGCCGAGGGCCTGCTGGCCAAGGGCGCCGCGGCCCCGACCCTCGAGCACGGCGCCGCCGTCGCCGAGGTCCTGCAGCTGACCAGTGACGCCTGGAAGACCATGGGCGCGCACGCCAAGGAGATCTACGTGATCCAGCACCTCGAGGAGCTGCTCGACGCCGTCGTCAGCAGCGTGGAGAAGATCAAGGTCCGCGAGGTCAACGTGCTCGACCCCGGCGACGGCTCGGGCATCGCCAGCTACGCCGCGACCTTCCCGCACACCGTCGCCGCCGTGCTTCGTGCGCTGCGCGAGACCACCGGGGTCGACATCCCGGCGATCCTCGCCGGCAGCGCGGAGCTCGGCTCGCGCAGCCCGGCCCCGGCCGGCGGGAGGATCGGCCCATGAGCGTCGACATCATTCTCGCGCTGCTCGGCGTCGCCGCGGTCGCCTTCCTGGCGCTGGTCCTCGTGATCAAGAACGTGCTCTACGTCTGCCAGCCCAACGAGGTCCTGATCTTCTCGGGCCGGCAGCGCAGGACCCCGGACGGCAAGCTCTACGGCTACCGCATCATCCGCGGCGGCCGGGCGATCCGCATCCCGCTGTTCGAGACCGTCGACCGCATGGACCTGACCAACATGATCATCGAGGTCCAGGTCAAGAACGCCTACTCGAAGGGCGGCATCCCGCTCAACATCCAGGGCGTCGCCAACATCAAGGTGCCCGGCGAGGAGCCGCTGCTCAACAACACCCTCGAGCGCTTCCTCGGCCGCGCCCGCGAGCACATCATGAAGACCGCGCGCGAGACCCTCGAGGGCAACCTGCGCGGCGTGCTGTCGACGATGACCCCCGAGCAGGTCAACACCGACAAGGAGACCTTCGCCCAGCGCCTCGCCGCCGAGGCCGAGCACGACCTCGACAAGCTCGGCCTGACCCTCGACACCCTGAAGATCCAGAACGTCAGCGACGAGGTCGGCTACCTCGACGCCATGGGCCGCCAGCGCTCCGCCGCGATCCGCCGCGACGCCCTGATCGCCGAGGCCGGCAGTCAGGCCCAGGCCGCCGAGCAGCGCTGGACCAACACCCGCAACGCCGAGATCGCGACCCTCGAGTCGCAGATGCAGATCGCCGCCAAGGAGAACGAGCGCCGGGTCGCCGACGCACAGTCCCGTCGTGGCGCTCTGATCGCCCAGCAGCAGGCCGAGGTCTTCACCCTCATCGCCCAGGCCCGCGGCGAGGTCACCCTGCAAGAGGCCCGCATCGAGCAGGTCCGTCGCCAGCTCCAGGCCGACATCATCCAGCCCGCCGAGGCCGCCCGCCGCAAGGCCGAGGAGGAGGCCAAGGGCGCCGCCGCCCGCGTCATCGAGCAGGGGCGCGCCACCGCGGCCGTGCTCACCCGCATCGCCGGCACCTACCAGCAGGGCGGCACCAGCAGCCGCGACGTCTTGCTCATGCAAAAGCTCGTGCCGCTGTTCGAGCGCCTCGCCGGCACCATCGGCGAGCTCCGCATCGACCGCCTGACCGTGCTCCCGCGCGGCATCAGCAGCGCCGATGGCAGCGGCGCGGACGCTGGCCTCGGCGCCCGGCTGCTCGACGCCAACGAGCAGGTCCGGGCCGTCACCGGCGTCGACCTGAGCCGGGTGCTGCGCGACAAGGTCGGCGAGGACGGCCCGCCGCGCCCACCGATCCGCCCGCCTGCGCCCCGCTGAGGCCTTCCCGCCGTCGATTCGCGCCCACCTCGGCCTCGCCGGGGTGGGCTTTTTTTGCGCCCGGTCGGCGGGCGACACGGGTTCACCCTCATGAATCCCGATCCCGAGGCGCAGCTATTGCGGACCCCCATGCCAATCACCACGGAGAAATCAATACGATGAATTCATTGATCTTTGCGAACTGAAACATTACTCACCTTGACATGAATCGGGATTCATCTACATGAACCCCCCACTTGGCCAGAGCGGGAACCAAAGCTGGACGGGGCGCCGCGGAGCGCCCGAGCATGCGCGATGCCGTGCGCGAGGAGAGCCGCGCCGCCTACCGTGAGGCGATCCTCGCCGCCGCGGAGCGGACCTTCGGGCGGCTCGGCTTTCACGACGCGAAGATGGCGGACATCGCCGCCGAGGCCGGGGTCGCCGCCGGCACGGTCTACAACTATTTCAAGAACAAGGACGAGGTCTTCGCCTCGATCCTGCAGCGCGGCCAGGAGCGGGTGCTGGCGATCCAGGACGGCCACGCCGAGGTCGCCGACCCGCTCGAGCGCACCCGCCTGCGCCTGCGCGACACCTTCGCCTTCCTCGAGGAGCACGGGGTGCTGTTCGGGATGTTCGTCCGCCTGGGCGGCTTCACCGACTTCCTCCAAAAGCGGGCCGTCGAGGACCAGTGCGACCGGAGCTACATGGAGGGCGTCAATCGGACGCAGGCGATGATCCGCGAGGCGGTCTCTTGCGGCCAACTCCGCGTCGACATCGCGGTCGAGGACCTCGCCGCCATGCTGATGGGTCTCTGCGACGCCACCATCTTCTCCTGGAGTCGCGCCGGCTGCCCGCCGGGCCTCCCCGCCAAAGCCGACACGATCGTTGAACTCTTCCTCCGGGGCGCACACGCACCATGACCACGCTGCCACTCCCTCGTTTGCTCCTCGCCCTCACTCTGCTCGCCGCCTGCGATGGCGGTGAGGAGAAAAAGAGCGGCCTCCCGCCCGCCCGGCCCGCCACCGGCGTGCCGACGATCCCCGGCCCGCCGCCCAAGCCCGGCGCCTCCGCGACCAGCCCCGGCTCGCCGGCTCAGGTCGCATCGAGCGCCAACCGCTTCGTCGCCACCGCCCTGCCCAAGCACAGCGCCGAGCTCGGCCCGAAGATGAGCGGCACCCTGACCGCGGTGATGGTCGAGGAGGGCGAGAAGGTCAAGAAGGGCCAGCAGCTGTTTCGCCTCGACGCCCGCACCACCCGCCTCGGCGTGACCCAGGCCGAGACCATGCTCGAGGGCGCGGTGATCGCCCGTGACAACGCCCAGCGAGAGCTCGAGCGCCAGCGCGTGCTCGCCGAGAAGGGCACGATCTCCCCGGCCGTGCTCGAGCGCGCCGAGGCGGCCTTCAACTCGGCGACCAACGGCATCTCCGCCGCCGAGGTCGCGGTGTCGATGGCCCGCCGGACCACCAACGACTCCGCGGTCACCTCCCCGATCGACGGCGTGGTCGCCCGCAAGCTGAAGAGCGTCGGCGAGACGGTGACGATGATGCCGCCGACCACGGTGCTGGTGGTCCAGGACCAGTCGGTGATCGAGCTGCGCGCGCGCATCCCGGAGACCACGCTCAAGCACGTCAAGGAGGGCGAGCTGATCACCGCCCACTTCAGCGCGGTCGAGGTCACCCGCCCGGCCAGGGTCGTGCGCATCCAGCCGACCGTCGACCCGCAGACCCGCACGATCGAGATCGTCGCCGACGTCGACAACGCCGACAACTTGCTGCGCCCGGGCATGTACGTCGAGGTCGAGCTCGCGCCCCCCGCAGCGACCCCGGCCGTGGCCGCCGCCCCCGCGGTGCCCCCGGACACCAAGAGCCCCGTGGCCAGCGTCAAGCGCAAGCCCGCGGCCGCGAAGGAGACGCCGTGAAGCTCGCAGAAGTCTCGATCCGCAGGGCCGTGTTCGCGACGATGTTGATCGCCGCGCTCATGGTGTTCGGCCTGTTCGCGCTGCCGCGCATCGGCGTCGAGCTGTTCCCCAATGTTTTTTTTAATGTTATGTCGACCACCGTGATCTACACGGGCGCCGACCCGGAGACCATGGAGTCCAAGGTCGCCGACCCGATCGAGGAGGCGCTGCAGTCGCTGAGCGGCGTCAAGCGCATGACCTCGCGCAACTACGAGGGCGTAACCTCGGTGATCCTCGAGTTCGAGCTCGAGGTCGACGGCAACCTCGCGCTGCAAGACGTGCGCGACAAGGTCACCGCGATCGAGCGCGAGCTGCCCCGCGGCATCGACCCGCCGGTGATCCAGAAGTTCAACACCGGCGCCGCCCCGGTGCTCTCGGTCGCCCTCAGCGGCGACCTGCCGA
>NZ_JACCSO010000225.1 GCF_013812955.1 Nannocystis sp.
GCCAAGGAGATCGTTTTCGCACTTCCTTTATTCCCGGGTGCGCAGGCTGCCCTACGCGTGGATCCAGGAATGGCACACCCTTGGAGAACTTCGGGCCGGCGGTACTAGCCAGTCGCGCTTCGATCGGCGAAACTGGACCCGCCAGCGTCGGTCGACCATGAGCTCTCGCCCGCGAGCACGGCGCGGGCGATGGGGTTGAGGTGGCGCTCCCAGCTCTCGGAGAGGGCGACCGCCAGGAAGTTCGAGAGGGCGGCGTCGTTGAGCTGGCTCACCCAGTGACGGACGATGGCGCGCGGATCGATCACGTCGCTGGTGCCGGTGACCCCGGTGACGGCGAGGACCAGCGCGCTGTGGACCACTTCGAGGGTCTTATTGGGCGCGGCTGCCATGAGGCAAGGTGTACGGCAAGTCGGGGGCGAACGGGAATTTTGGCAGACGTCGGCCCCAAAAGTTTGGTCTGGGCGCCGCGTCCAGAATGCTCGCTGGATCGCGTGGGGACCGCCTGGAGTCCACGCAAAATGTACCGCAGGAGCAGGCTCGCTATCGCGCGATTCGGGGCTCACAACGGTGGCAGGCGGCATCCTGTGCCCCTCGACCACCCTCGCCTACACCGACCCCGAGATGACCCTCACTGGGAAGATGCCGGGGCGCAAGCGTTGCGGACCTCGCCGCTTTGCCGGGACTGGCCGCCATAAGAATCGCGGTCGTGGGGTGCACCTCACCGTCGCAGCCGCAACGCGGGGCCGCCTCCGCTTCGCACGACGCGGGTATGGAGCGGGGGCCGCTCGGGGTCCAGGGTATGTCGATGGACCCCGCGCGGCGCGGGTGGCTCACGGCTCGCGGACGATGTCCCCGACGGTGAAGGTACGGTAGCAGTCGGCCTCGCCCATGCACGCCACCCGATTGAGGGTGCCGCTGAGATTGACCCCGCCCATGAAGGTGTCCATGGCGACCTCCAGATGCAGCGAATCGAAGTCGCCCTGAGCGAAGCCCATCGGTTCGAGCACCGTGGCGGGCATGAACGAGCCCATCACGTCGAGGACGTCGAGGCTATTGAGCGTGTACGTCATGTCGTTGCTGCCGTCCTCCAGGAGCTCGCCCGTGAAGACCTCGTTGAACACGCCGTCCGCGGTCACGAAGCTCAGCTCGATCGGGAGAAACAGCTCGTACGACAGACCACCACCGTCCGGGCAGTCCACGCCGCTGAGGTGACCCATGCCCGTCGGCGCCGTGAAGGTCAGGGTCAGCGCGGTCTCGACCGCGTTCACGTCGCTCAGCGTGCCCATGGGCGCATTGGCGGTGTCGAGCATCCATTGAGGCGACTGCGTCCAGAAGTCGTCGTCGAGCGCGACGTCCATCTCGATGTCCGTGCACGGCATCGGGTTGGTGGTGACCTCCCCGGTGCTGGAGGTCTCCGGCGCGTCCGTGGTGCCCGAGGTCGTCGGGACGACCGGGTCGGTGTCCAGCGTCATGCCGGTGGTGGTGCCCGCGCTCATGTCGGCGGTCGTGTCCGCGGCGGTGGTCCCGGTCGTGGTGCTCGCGGTCCCGGTCGCGGTCTCGCCGGGTTCGATGATGATGGTGCAGGCGCCGAGGGCCAGCGTGAGGGTGAGGGCGGACAAATGGTAGGGTGAGCGAGACATGACTAATTCCTGAGCCCCTCGGAGCGGTGCATCCTGCGCTGCATCCGGGGGCGCGAGTGATACTCGATCTCGCCGCGTGCGAGGGCGAGGGCGCGGGGGCATTGCAGTCGCATGAGCCGGGGCCGGCGCTACCCAGGGGATGATCGCGCGCGGCAGCGCTCGCGCAGATCGCCCGAACGCGCGCATCCAGGGCGCTCCTTAAGATTGGGCCGCGCGTGCGGCTCGGCGATGGATGTCCGCGCCTCGCGGGTCGATGAGAGCGCGGCCTTGCTCGCGCGCTGGCGGTCGGCGCCATGGTGGAGCACGCCACCTTCGGGGCCGGCGTGATCGAGTCCAGCGAGGGCGAGGGCGCGACCCAGAAGCTGCGCATCGGCTTCGCGGGTGGTTCGCGCACGCTGCTCGCGCGCTTCGTGAAACCGTCGGCGTGACGGTATCGACGATATAAGACCTCGGGGCGCTCCGGCCCGTGGTACCGCCACTCACGGTGGCGGTGTCAGTTATCGGGTTGGCCGGAGCGCCGAGGCCTCGTCACCCTATCCTCGTCGGATGATCACGGGGAGATCAGGTCGATCGTGCGCGCAGCGGCTCCGGGTCGGTCGAGAGGGTCGCAACTGCGCGCATATGAAGCGCCAGATTGCTCGCCTCGGGGTGGCCGGGGCGATCTCCGAGATACGGCGCGCGGGGCCGTGCGTGCCCCAGGGCCGGCGTTGCGAAGCGCAGGGCGCGGCAGAACTGGGCGCATTGGGGGCTGCGAGCCGTGACGCCCGTCACGCCAATGTGGGCTGGAGAACGCCTTCAGTCGCAGCGCCCTCTCATAAGCTCCGCCGATGAATTGTGATCGTCGACGGTTGTTGCTCATACTGCGTACAATGGCTTATGCGCTGATCGCACAGATCGTCGCCGCTATCTTCGCTCTGGGGTGGATCGGGACCAGCGTCGTGACGGCGGCGCTGCTCGGGAGATTGATCGCACACGCGTGGCGCGAGCGCGACGCGCTGCTGGCGAAGATCCTGCTGTTCGGGCTGGTCGTCGGCTTCGGCGAGCTGCCCGCGGACCACTTCGGCGTGGTCGTCACCGAGACCCTGGTCTACTCGCCGGGCGGGCCGCAGGTGTGGGCCACGCCGCTGTACATGCCCTTCGGCTGGGTCGTGATGATGGTCCAGCTCGGCGTGCTCGCGTGGTGGCTGGCGCCGCGCCTGGGCACCGCGCGCACCTGCTTCGTGCTCGCCGTGCTGGGCGGGCTCAACATCCCGGCGCACGAGCTGCTCGCCAAGTACGCGGATCTCTGGCACTACCAGAATACGCCGATGATCCTCGGCGCCGTGCCTCATTACGTGATCCTCGCCGAGGCCATGCTCGGCATGGTCATGCCGCTGCTGCTGCTGCGGGTCTCGACGACCCCCTGGCGCGGGGTCATCGGGCTCGGCGCATTGCAGGCCCTCGCCATCTACGTCGCCGGTCGCATCGCATACGCGCTGGTCGGCTGATCTCTTTTCTTTTTAAAAAAGAACGCTCATTGTTCGATCCTCGGGGGTTAAAATAGTCATGCATTCGATCGATCCTGAACCGCAGGCGCGGCGCGACGACGCGCGCACCGTGCTGGCGATGCTCGCCGCGCTGGCGATCCCGCTCTTCATCACCCTGAACACGGTGAAGTCGCCGGGGGTCCTGGTGATGACCTCCGACAACCCGACGCCGTATGGATATACCTGGTCGCTCGCGCTGTGGATCGTGCCGCTGACGGTGCTGGTCGGGTGGCTGCAGCGCAGCCCGGGCTTTCACATGCCGCGCCTCGCGTTCTGGCGCACGGTCGGCACCCTGTCCGCGCTCGGCGTGCTGCTCGACGTCGGGCTCGGTGACGCCTTCTTCGAGTTCCCGAACCAGGGCGCGACGTTGGGGGTGTTCCTGTGGGGGCTCGAGATCGAGTCGATGTCGCTGGTCCCGAACCTGCCGGTCGAGGAGCTGGCGTTCTACTTCTTCGGCGTGGCCTTCACCCTGGTCCTGTACCTGTGGTGCGACCTGCACTGGTTCGGTCTATATGGCCGCTCGCTGCGGGCCCGGCTGCCGCCGCGTGGGGCGGGGGTCCGCTTCGAGTGGCGCGCCGTGCTGCTGGGTTTGGCGCTGATCGCCGCGGCCTTCGCCTACAAGCGGCTGTGCTCGCCGGTCCCGGACGGCTTTCCGGCGTACTTTGCGTTCCTGGTGATGGTCGCGTTCGTGCCGGCGTGCATGGTCTTTCGCGTGGTCCGGCACCGGGTCAACTGGCGGGCCTTCTCGTTCACGGCGCTGGTGATGTTCACGGTCAGCACCTGGTGGGAGGCGACCGTGGCGTTCCCGTATCAGTGGTGGACCTACCGCGCCGAGATGATGATCGGGCTGTTCATCCCCGCGTGGAACGGGCTGCCGATCGAGGAGCCGTGCCTGTGGCTGCTGGTGTCGTTCACCACGGTGCTGGTGTTCGAGGCCAACCTGCTGCACCTGCTGGCCCGGCGATCGGCCGACGAGCTGCGCTACGTGCAGCGCGAGCAGGCCTGATCGCCGGGGGGAGAGGTGCTGGGAGCGAGGCGGTGGTGCAGAGCTGCTCGCCGTCTAGAGCTGCAGCATCATCGTGAAGCCGCCGAAGATCATGCGCTTGCCGTCGAAGGGCATGGTGGCCGGGTCCGGCTGGAGGCGCGGGTCGGCCATGACCTTCTTGTTGATCTCGTCCCGCGCCTCGCGGCTCTCGTAGACGATCCAGGAGAAGACCACGATCTCGTTGTCCTTGGCCTGGACGGCGCGCGGGAACGAGGTCAGCTGGCCATAGGGCACGTCGTCGCCGAGGCATTCGACGTACGCGAGCGCGCCATACTCCTTCCAGATCTCGCCGGCCAGGCGGGCCATCTTCTTGTAATCCTCGATCTTGTCGGTGGGCACTGCGAGCACAAAACCGTCGACGTAGGGCATTGGAATCCTCCTGAGCGCCATATAGCACGAAATCGCGCGCGACCAAAGCACCTTCGTCTCGCTGACATGGTAGAGCGTGCGCCGATGAACGCTCGCCGCGATGCCCACACGCCTGGATGGTCCCGACCCTCGCGCCGCGCGACCACGTGGGCATGTGGAACCGCGTTGCTGCTCGCGGCGGGCTGCGGCGACACCCCCGCGGACGCCACCGCGGGCGCAAACTCGTCGACGGGCAGCGCTCTGGGCTCGTCGAGCTCGACGGGCGAGATGCCGACGACCGGATATCGTCACTCCGGGGTCTGCTCGGTCCACGGTCCGAAGGGGTCTTCAAGGCTGGCCCATGCTGCAGGGCCGCCGCGCAGTTCATCCGGGTTTAATAAACAGCGATCGAGCGCGGCCGACAGCGCCGCCTGGTCGAGACGCTGACCGATGATCACGATCTCCTGGCGACGATCGCCGACATCCGGATCCCATACATCGGCGATCTCCTGGCGGCTCGCAGCGTCTTGCGGCCACTCCGAGCTGGGCAATGCCGCCCACCAGGGGCCTGCGGCGCTCAGAGTCCCGGCGACGCCGGCCTGCGACCACGAGCCGGCGTGCTGATCGCGGGTCGCCAGCCACACGAAGCCCTTGGAGCGCAGCACCCCGCCGAGGCCGGACTCGACCAGCGCCAGGAAGCGCTGCGGGTGGAACGGCCGGCGGGCGCGGTAGACGAAGGAGGTGACGCCGTAGGTGTCGGTCTCGGCGTGCTCCTCGCCGCGCAGCACGCGGAGCCAGCCGGGGTTCGCCGCGGCCCGCTCCGGGTCAAAGAGCCCGGTACCCACGACGCTGCGCAGCGGCACCTCGCCATGCGCGGCGACGACCTGCCTGGCGCCCGGGTTGAGGCTGCGCAGCACGGCCTGCAGCTCCGCGAGCGCGGCCGGGCTCACGAGGTCGGGCTTGCTGATGACGAGCACGTCGGCGAACTCGACCTGATCGATCAGGAGGTCCACGAGCATGCGCTCGTCCTCGTCCGACATGGCGAGCTCGCGCTCACGCAGGTCGTCGACGCTCCCGTAGTCGCGGAGGAAGTTCTGCGCGTCGACGACGGTCACCATCGTGTCGATCCGCGCGACATCGCCGAGGCTCCTGCCCTGCTCGTCGGCGAAGGTGAAGGTCTCGGCGACCGGCAACGGCTCGGAGACGCCGGTCGACTCGATCAGCAGGTGGTCGAAGCGGCCCTCGTCGGCCAGGCGGGCCACCTCGACCAGGAGGTCCTCCCGCAGCGTGCAGCAGATGCAGCCGTTACTCATCTCCACCAGGCGCTCGTCGACGCGGCTCAGGTCGGCGTCGCCGCGCTTGACCAGCTCGGCGTCGATGTTGACCTCGCTCATGTCGTTGACGATCACCGCGACCCGCAGGCCCTCGCGGTTGCGGAGGATGTGAGAGAGGAGGGTGGTCTTGCCGGCGCCCAGGAAGCCGGACAGGACCGTGACGGGCAGCTTGCGCGCAGCGGACTGCATGCCTGCTCTGTACTTCCAGTCGGTATTGCAAGTCAATTGCGTTAAAGTCTGCGAGAGCGCGCTCTCTGTCTTGCAACCTAGTTGCACTTGCGTTACTTTTGCACATGCAGTCTATTTTGCGGTGCGCATCCGCTTTGAGCAGTGGCTGGGGCGATGGGTACGACCGGAGGCCCGGGTGAGCGGCGGCGCGCTGCTGCTCCTCGGCTTCGGCCTGGGCCTACGCCATGCGACCGACGCCGATCACCTCGTCGTCGTCTCTGGCCTGCTTCAGCGCGGGCACAGCCTGCGCGGTGCGATGCGCGTCGCCGTACTTTGGGGCCTCGGCCACAGCGCCGCCGTCATCGGCATCGGCCTGCTGGTCTTGCTCGCGGAGCTCCGCCTCCCGCCCGCGTTCGAGGCGTTCACGGAGCTCCTGGTCGCCGGAATGTTGATCGTGCTGGGCGCGGCTCACCTCGCCCGTACCCCCGTCTCCTCCGTGACCGTCACATCACCCGCGTCCGCGCGTCCGCTCCTCATCGGTGTGGTCCACGGGCTCGCCGGCTCGGCGGCGATCGCACTCCTGGCCACCGCGTCGATATCCTCGCGCGGCTGGACCGCCGCCTATCTCCTGCTGTTCGCCCTTGGCACCGTCGTCGGCATGGTCACGCTGACGCTCCTGCTCGCGTGGTCGCTCCGACGAGCGCTCTTTGGCCGCACCAAGCTCGCCAATCGCCTGACAGCCGCCTCGGCGCTGCTCAGCGTCGTCCTCGGGATCTACCTCGGCATCACGGTGCTCGCGGAGCACCCATGAGGACCCCGCGCCGACCGCATCTCAGGCGCACTGCATGCACTGCCCCTTGATCACGATGTCCGAGATGCTGTTGACCACCGACTTGATCGAGCCGGGCGCGGGGGTGAGCTTGACCCGCACCTCTGACAGGCAGGTGACCTCACCGCACTGGATGCACACGAAATGCGGGTGCTCGGGCGGCGTCGCCTTGCTGCGCCCACGCAGCTCGAAGCGCCACACGTGGTCGCCGAGGTTGATCCGATTGAGTAAACCGGCGCCGGTGAGGTCGGTCAGGTTACGGTAGATCGTCGCCGCGTCGAATCCGTGGTCGGCCAGCACCTCCACCAGCTCGCCGTGGCTGAGCGGCGCCCTGTGGGCGTGAAGATGCTGGAGCACCGCCACCCGCGGGTTGGTGCTGCGCAGTCCGGCGTCGCGCAGGACCTCACGCAGGTCTTCCAGTGAAGGTTGAGCTTTCGGCCGCGACATGCTCGTCGAAGGTACCACGGCCGGTCCTGGAGCGGTATGGGCCGGCGGCGGCAGCCCGGCTGCAGCGAAGTCCGATCTTGCAATAGACTTGCATGTGTTGTAGTCGAGAGAGGGAGACAGCTCGCCATGATGTTGAAGCGCGGCGCAGGTCCGGCGGTGGAGTCCATCCGGTCGATCAAACAATGGTGGACTCAGGGCAAGAAGGACTGAGCGTCCCATAGCGCGACGGTGCCGTCCGCGTCGCCGACCGCGATGCAGGTGCCGTCCGGATGCCACGCGAGCCGGCTGATCCCTGCGTCGTGCAGCGCGAAGGCGAGACGGGCATCGCTCCGACTCGGACGCCATAAACAGACCAGTCCGTCATCACCGCCCGAGGCGAGCGCCGTGCGGGCGAAGGCCAGCGCGCGGACGGGCTTGCGGTGCGTGCCGAGCTGTACGGGCTCGCGGCCCTCGGGTCCGGGACCCCGCAGGTCCCAGACCGCGATGTCCACGCCGCCGGCGGTCGCCAGCCAGTCGCCTCGAGCATCGTAGGCCAGCGCCTCGACCTTCTGCGGATAGCCGCTCATCTGCGAGTCCTCGCCGGTGGTCAGGCGCCAGAAGTGGACCGAGGCGTCCTGGCAGCCGCACACGACGTAGTTGCCGCTCGGGCTCCACGCGACGGACAGCAGCGAGCCCTTCCACTCGAGCGTGCGCAGCAGCTTGCCCGCGCGCGCGGACCAGATCGAGACGCCACCGTAACAGGACACAGCGAACCGGTCGCCGCCGCGGCTCCAGGCGATGCCGGAGATCGTGCTCGCATGTGGCCCCACGCGCGTGACCGCGACGCCGCCCGGCTTCCAGACGCGGGCGTGACGGCCCGAGGCGGTCACCAGCAGGTCACCATCGGGGCTCCACGCCAGGTGTTCGACCCACTGCGCGTCGCCGCTCAGCTCGATCGGCGCCGCATCGCCGCCGAGCTTCCACAGGCGGGCCACGCCGTCCTGACCGCCGCTGGCCAGCAAGGGTCGACGCGGGTGGAAGGCGACGTTCATCGCGCCATGGGTGTGCGCCGCGAAGGCACGCTGCACCTGGCCATCGCCCGCGCCCAGCACCGCAACGCTGCCCGAGGCGGCGGCGACAGCGAGTAGGCCGCCGTCACCGGAGAAGCTGAGGCCGGTCACGTAGTCGTCGACGCGTGTATGCCAGCGCCGAGGCAGCTGCTCCCGCGGTGAGAGCTGGACCGGCCTCACGCGAGGCACCCGAGGAAGCTCTTGTTGAGCTGCTCGCGGCTGAGGTTGCGGCCGATGAACACGAGCTGGTTGACCCGCGCGCCGTCGCCCCACGGCCGATCCGGCTGGCTGTCGAGCAGCATGTGCACCCCGTGAAACACGTGGCGGCGGTCCTCGCCGACGATGTCGAGGATGCCCTTCATGCGGAAGATGTCGGCGCCCTGCTCACGCAGCAGCGTGCCGAGCCACTTGTTGACGCGCTCGGGATCCAGCGCGCCCTCGACCATGATGCCGACCGAGCCGATCGCCGCGTCGTGCTCGTGGCCGGCCTCGTACAGCTTGTCCGCGACGGGCGCGAGCCGGCGGCCGGCGGGACCTTGGAGCTCGAGCTCGAACTCCGACGGCTGGTGCTGCGTGAAAAGGATGAAGCGACCCGGGCGAATCACCTCGACCGGAAATTTGTTCGGTCCGGCCGGTGGGAGCGCCAGACGAAACGGCTGAGGGGCGCCCGGCACGATCGTGTAACCCGGGACCACGACCGCGTCCTCGTCCGCGAAGCGGCGCAGGGCCAGCTCCTCCAGCCCCTTGGGCGTGTCGACGCCGTCCGCCGGGAACATCAGGAGGCGCATGAATGCGTCGGGCCCGTCGTGCAACAGCAGGGTGTGGGTGCCGGCCTCGAGGTCGTAGAGCCCGGCCCACTCGAAGGGATACTCGGGCTCCAGGAAGGTCGGCTTGACCGCGAGGGCGCGCTCGAGATCGAAGCCGCCGATGTCGAGCACGACGCCGAGATCGACCTCGGCGTGCCGCGTGCGATGGATCCGGGCCAGCGCGTTCATGCTGCGCATCCGCTCCTCGAGGCGGTCCAGCTCCGCGGGCTCGACCAGGTCGGTCTTGTTGAGCAGGATGACATCGGCGAAGGCCACCTGTTGTTTGCACTCGTCGCTGTCGTCGAGGTGCAGCAGCACGTGGCGGGCGTCGACGAGCGTGACGATGCCGTCGAGCTTGACCTGCGTGCGCAGGTCCTCGTCGACGAAGAAGGTCTGTGCGACCGGCCCGGGGTCGGCGAGCCCCGTGGTCTCGATCAGGATGTGGTCGAACTTCTCGCGCCGGCGCATGAGGTTCCCGAGGATGCGGATCAGGTCGCCGCGCACGGTGCAGCAGATGCAACCGTTGTTCATCTCGAAGATCTCCTCGTCGGCGTTGATCACCAGCGCCTGATCGACCCCGATCTCGCCGAACTCGTTCTCGATGACCGCCACCCGCTTGCCGTGCTGCTCGCTCAGGATGCGATTCAGAAGGGTGGTCTTCCCCGCGCCGAGGAAGCCGGTCAGCACCGTCACCGGGACTCGGTTGTCGCTCGTCTTCATTTCGTCCATGGGCGGTTGGTTAGCATTAACGCAATGCCATTGCAACAGACCATCGATTGCCGCATATCGCCGCCTATGGGCGCAGCCAGGGAGCCGGGGGGATGATCGGTGTGCGCTCCGCGGAGCGCGACGCACCCTCGCGCTCCGCGCAGGCGTCGAGCACGACCCGTAGCGCGCGATCGCAGCGCCACCTTCGTCGCTCGCGTCATAGCGGGCCAGGCGATCGATCGCCCGGGAGAACATCGAGGGCAGCGAAAACGGGTAGAGCTCGCGCACCACCGGCGGGACGAGCACGAGCGTGCGTGAGCCCGGGGCGAGCGTGAGCCCCGCACGAGCACGAGCCCGGTCCGTGGTCGTTCGCCCTCCCGACCTCCGAGCGCGCCTGGCCGCGCCCCAGCATCTCGCGCTACGGCGCCGTCGTGGGGCCGACCGGGGCACTCCTCATCGACGGTGGGACGACGTGGATGTAGTCGACCTGCTCCGCCGCGTTGCTGTGCGACCTGGGCGAACCGCTCGTCCACGGTTCCTGTCGCCAACCATGCGACCTCGTACGCGGGTGCGGCGGCGTCGCCTGACGCGGGGGGCGCCAGAGACGCTTCACGTTCACCACAGGCGCCCATCGCCGCGAGGACGATGAGCGAGGGTACTACGACAAGATAACGCGAAAACGTCATGGTATCGATCTTACAGTAGGTGCCGAGCGCGAGCGTCACGGGAGCCACGCGTCTTCGGGCGCGCTTCGGCGAAGGCGACGTCGAATTCGGCCGAGAAGCGCAGCTGCAGCCCCCACCCCGCCTCATCGGCGAAGTAGCGCAGCAGGCTGGTGTAGTCGCGGTACCTGACGTTGAGCAGGTTGGTCCCGACCAGGCTCAGGCGAAAGATGCGCTGGTCGGCCAGGAACTCGACGCCGGCGCCGGCCCCGAGCAGCACGTAGGCCGGGGGCGGCGCGCTGAAGTCGAGCTCCGGCTGGTAGCGACGCTGTCGCGCCACCGCCGTCGCGTTCAGCTCGACGTATCCGCGGCCCGAGACCTTGGTGTCGGGGAAGTAGTAGCGCCCCGCGAGCCAGTAGCGATCCGCCGGCACGAGCGCGAGCGGGGCGTCCGCTCGCAGGTCGACCGCTCGCACCCACGAGGCGCTGCCAGCCAGACCGAAGGGCAGGCGCGGGGCCCTCAGGTCGAAGCGGAGCTCGCCCCCGCCGAAGAACGCGTCGGTCGGCGTGAACGCGAACACCGGCAGCGGCCCGCGGGAGGTGCAGCTCAGCGGCGCGCACTGGCCCTCCAGGCGCTGCGGGAAGAAATAGATGTAGTCGTTGATATAGGCCGCGTGGCCCGAGGCCTCGACGAGCAGCCAGTCACCGTCGTACTGGAGCGTCGACTCGCCGCCCCAGGAGCGCTCGACCCCGATCTTCGAGCTGCCCACGCCGAGGATCGGGAAGGATGGCGCCGCACCGTTCATGAAGTTCTCGTCGACCGACGGGATCCTCGCCGAGGAGTTGAGCTGGAGTCGCGACGTAAATTCAGGGGCCCGCCGGATCGGCCGGGCGAGCAGCCCGAGCGTGGCCGACGCGGTGTTGAAGATGTGCTCGCAGACGCCGCCCGGGCCGCTCGCCTTGCAGGTCCCGGCGTCGAGGCGTCCGCCCGCCTGCTGACCGAGATAGTCGCGCTCGCCGAGCTCCGCGACGCGGTGGAGCCCCTCGTAGCGCGCCCCGATCTCGAGCTCCACACGCTCGTGGACGAAGCGCTCGATGTCGTAGACCGCCCAGCTGTTCTGGCGGTAGTCGGGGATGAGCGTCGTCGACGCGGTGAACCGATTGGTCTGGTGGCTGTAGGTCGCGCCGAGCGTGCCGACCAGCGACCACTCGCGCAGCTGCAGCCGCGCGTGCTCGAAGCGCAGATCGCCGGCGTGGGTGGCGAGCCCGAAGCTGAACTGCGGCCCCTCCACGCTCTTGCGGACGACGTCGAACTCCTTGCGGTCGTTGAACTGAAACGCGTAGAGCGCGTGCACCTCGCCGGCGCGGCCCAGCTTGACCCGCGCGCGCGCGAACAGGATGTGGTGCCAGATCTCCTGCTTCGCGCGCTCGATCTCGAAGTCCGCCCGATAGGAGCCGACGTCGACGGGGATCCCGCGCAAGGTGCTGCGATTGAACTCCTCGGGCGTCGAGATCCTCAGGCACGTGCAGATCCCCCCGCGTGCGCGCATGATGCGATAGCCGACGCCGAAGTCGACCGCGTCGCTCGAGTAGCCGAGCTGCGTCCCGGCGTTCCAGGTCGACGCGCCGGTGTTGTCGAGCGCGTAGCGGGGCGTCACGACGGCGCGATGCCGCGAGAGATTGCCCTCGAAGCGCATGGCGAAGCCCCGGCCGCGCGTGGGTGCATAGTCGACCCGCGCCGAGCCTCCGCCGCCCAGCGGATTCGAGAAGCCGACCGTGCCGACCTCGCCGCGCACGCCCGGACGCTGCGGCAAGGGCCGCGACTCGAGCAGGACGACCCCGCCGATCGCCTTGGCGCCGAAGCGCGTGGTCCCGGCGCCCTTGATCACGGTGATCCGGTCGGCGCTATAGGGATCGACCTCGGGGGCGTGGTCGATCCCCCAATCCTGGCTCTCATGGCGGATGCCATCGACGAGGATGAGATTTCGCCGGCCGATGTGTCCGCGGATCATCGGCTTGCCCATACCGCCCGCCGTCCCGCGCAAGGTCGTGACGCCCGACATGCCGGCGAGGGTGTCTGCGAGGCCCTTCCCGCGTCCGCGCGCGAGCTCGGCGCCCGCCAGCGACTCGCTCGCGGACACACTGGTCGGCGTCTCGCCGTGCACGTCGACGGCGATCACGTGCTCGCTGTGGCGAGCGTGCAGCGCCTCAAGCTCGATGCGTGAGCTCGTGTTCGGATCTAACAGCGCGACGGTCAGTCGCGCGGGCGAATGCTCGGACTTCGTAACCGTGACCGTCATTTCACCCGCACAGAGCCCCTCGACCCTGACCCGACCGTCGTCCGCGGTGCGCACGACGATGGGCGAGGTGCGGCCCGGGGCGCGCAGCTCCAGGCGGGCCCCGGGGAGCGCCTCGGCTGTTCCAGACTCGACGACCCGCGCCTCCCAGACCGCCGCGCACCCGGCCGAGTCCGGGGGCTCCGGCGCGGCCTGCTGCGCGGCGGGCTCGACAGTCGCCCCTCCGAACAGGTGGGCGACGAGCGCGAAGACGCCGGGAGACACAGGTCCTACGAGACGACGAGTTCGAAGGAGATGTCGACGTCGACGCTGCCCGGGAGGTCGCGGCCCGCGGCGAGCTCTCCGGGCAGATCGCCGGACTTCTGCGGCTGCCCGTTCAGCTCGGGGAGGTGGCGCAAGATCAGGCGCAGCTCGCCGCTGCCCGCGTCCTTCGCGGTGATCGTGTTGACGAGGCCGACCGGCAGGTCGTCGCCGACGGCATTCGTCCCGTAGTCCGACTCGAGGTCGGCATACGCGTGGGTGGCGAGCGCCGAGGATGGCGTTGAGGCGGGCCCCGCCACGTCCCCAAGCACGAATACAAGGTGATCCTCGGCCTCGGCCTTGACCTCATCCGTGATGTCGTCGGGCGGCTCGGTCAGCGAATTCACGAAGCGAACGCCCAGGGAATACTCGACGCCGGCCGTGAGGTCGATCCGATCCGAGACGCCCGAAGCTCCGCCGTCTCCGTCGGGGTCGTTGAACTCGAAGACGAGCGGCGCGCCGCCGCCTGTGGGCGTGAAGGTCAACTCGACGAGCGAGATGACCTCGTTCTCGTCATGGCCGTGGTCGTCGGAGGTCTCGCAGGCCACGGCAGAGAGGGCCAGGGCGAGGGCTGAGGCGAGCGCCCCGACGCGGGGGAGACAGATGCAATCACTTTGCATGTCGCGGACCATAGGCGACGTGCATGTGCGTTGTCAAGCGTGCCACGTCCGCCTGGCGACGAACCCCTTTGCATCTCCCAGGGCGAGCGCAGTGGGCATCCCGTGGAGTCCTGGGGCATCCTGGCGAGGCTTGGGCGGCTTCGCGGAGCGCAGCGGCTCAGTTGTCGTCGTAGCGACGCTTGCTCTGGTTGACGAGGCGCAGGCGCAAGACCTCAGAGCGCGAGGTCCAGGGCGAGCCACATGCGCCACTGCTCGTAGTACGCGTCGGCCCGGTACTCGCCGCGCAGCGCGGTCGTCAGTCGCCGCGTCCGCAGCCCGAATGCGCCGCCGGCGAACCATCCCTTCGCACCCGTGGCGATCAGCGGGAAGGTGCGCCCGGCGGCGGCGCCGAGCTCGACCTTCCATACACGGACGCGCAGCTCGGGCCCGACCGAGTGGACGTCGAGGAACTTCGGCGCGAAGTAGGCCGTGCGCGTCGTATCGTAACCGACCATATACGTGTCCCAGCGGGCCAGGAGTCCGACCGGGAGCGGTCGGCCGAAGCCGAGCACATCGACGCCGAGGCCGCTCGAGAGCGTGAAGCCGCGGTTCTTGTCGCTGAGCCACAGGTAGTGCGCGTCGCCGTATAGATAGCCCCAGCGCCCGGGCAACACGTTGAGCGTGCCGCCGAGCTGGTGGACGTTGCGCGGCAGCGCGTCCTTGAGGATCTGCGCGCCACCGACGCCCGCCCCGTGGAACCCGGACTCATCGATCGACCCCGGCAGCGCGGCTTCCAGCAGAGGCCGCCGCCGGAAGCCGAACGACAGGTGCAACTGATCGACGACATGGATCGTCGCCCGCGCGTGGGCGTCGAGCGTTCGATAGTAGGGGCCGAGATAGAGTCCGGCGCCCGCGGCGAGCTCCACCCGATCGATCGCAAGGCCCGCCGCGAGACCGGCGACGCCGTAGGTCTGGCGCGTGGCGCCCTGCTGCAGATACGTCGCGCCGGCCGCCGCCTCGAGCATGACGTCGCCAGGCAGGGGGATCCGCGCGCGCACCCGCGGTGCGGCGCGATAGATCCCGAACGAGTTCCCGGAGCCGGTGAGCGCCGTGCCGAGCCGCGGCCGCGCGAGGCCCGAGAGGTGCCGACGCAGCTCCCGCGATGGCACGATGTCCTGCAAGACCCTGCCAGTCGCGGCCCGCTGGCCGACCTGTGCATAACTCCACGCCAGCTCCTCGCGCACGTCATCGCGTTCGCGGGCGCGCACGAGGCTCTGGCGGGCCTGCCAGCGCGCTGCCAGCGGTCGCCCACTCCAGCGCAGGGCCCGGGCCAGCCCCAGGCGGGCGTCGACGTCGGCCGGGGCGCGCCTGAGCCGGGCACGATAGCCCCGGATCGCCTTACCGTGCCGACCCTTCCACGCCAGCACCTGCAGCCGCTCGAGCGCCAGCGCCTCTCGATCCTGCTCGTTGGCCCCGTGCAGGAGCCGGTCGTAGTGGGTGAGCGCCTGGTCGTGCTGATTCGACCACGACAGCGCGCGGGCCAGGGCGAGCCGGGCCGCGCGGTCCTCGGGGAACGCGACGAGCCGAGCCTCCAGCACCGCGATCCCCTGCGCGCGGCCTTGCGGGTCGAGGGTGAGCTCGATCGCGTGTGTGGGGGTCGAAGGTTCGGCGAAGGTGTCCGGCGTCGGGACCGACAGCGCGAGGGATGCGACGATGGCGAGGATCATGTGCCCTCCCGGACCTCTACGACGGTCCAGCGCGCGCTGCGTTCGCTGGGCGGCAGCGCCGGGTCGTCCCCGAAGGCGACGATCGTCATCAGCGTCGTCCGCATCGGCGCGACGAACGAGGCCTCGATGCGGCCCCCGGCGCCGGTGTTCAGCTGGTAGCGGTGCTCGTAGAACTCATCCTCGCTGTACGCCGCGATCGTGACGCTCGACGCGACAGGTTCGCCGGCCGCGGTCGTGCGCAGCGCGACGGTGAAGGCCTCGCCAGGCGTGACCGTGATGCGTCCGGGTGACAGCTCGAGGTCGGTCGTCGGCGCGCCACCGCGTCGCAGCAGCCGCCGCTCGCTGCGGATCACGACGCCCGAGGCGTCCAGGACGTCGAAGGCGAGCTCGAAGCGCCCGTCCATCGGCGGCAAGCGCAGCAAGCCCTCGTAGCAGGTGCTGCAGGTGCGCTGCAGCGGCACCGCGATCGCTGCGCCGCCGTCGATGCGGACGTCGATCCCGATCTCCTCCTCCGCGTGCAGGCGCACCGCGATCTCCTCCGGCGCGGCCGCGCCGGAGCGCGGCTCGAGCAGGACCGCCCGCTGATGCGACTGCAGGGCCGCGAGCGCCGGCCGCGGCGTGCCACGGCGATCGTCCGCGTCCACGAACTGCACGAGGCCGAACCACTCCTCGGGATCCATCGGATCCTGCGAGAGCGCGTCGCCCGGACCGTCGTTGTTCTTCCACCAGCCGTCGCTCCACTGGAACACCGCGAGCCCGGCCGCCCCCGCGGAGGTGAAGGTCTCGGCCAGCGCGACGAGCTCCTGCGCCTGCTCCTCGGGGCTGCTCCCGCCGCGTCCAGGCGTGGCCAGCGGCAGACCCGGCGACACCGACAGGCCGAACTCGCTGATGATCAGCGGGCGCCCGCGCGCGATCGTCTCGCGGACCATCTTTGTATACGCCGCGAGCCCGAGCTCAGTCATCACCACGCGCGGTCGGTGCGGGTACAAGTTGAAGGCGACGAAGTCGAGCAGGTCATCGTCCAGCGCCTCGAGGCCCGGCCAGCTCGCGTAGCCGATCGGCGCCGCGGGATCGAGGGCTCGCACGGTGGCCACGACCTCGCGCAGGAACGCCTGTGTGCCGTCCAGTCCGGCGCGCGCGACCGCCTCCGCCCGCGGCTCGTTGAGCACGAGGTAGCCGAGCACCGCCTCGCTGTGGCGGGAGCTCTCCACCGCCCGCGCGACGTCGGCGAGCGCCTGGCGGCGAAAGCTCGGGTCGGCGAAGTCGCCGTCGGGCGCGACCCAGACCCCTTGCAGCACCCGCAGGCCGTGCTGCAGGGCCAGGGCGAGCTCCTCGGGCCGCATCGGAGCCCAGGTGCGGATGACATTGAAGCCGGCGGCCCGGATGCGCCGAAAGTCCTCGCCGACCTCGTCGAGGTCGAGCCGCCGGGTCCACGGCAGCTCGCCGGGCCGTGTCGGATCCCAGCCGACCGCCTTGATGAAGAACGGCTCGCCGTCGACGAAGAAGCGGTCGCTCGCGACGCTCACGTTGCGGGTCGGGGGGGCGCTGCTGCGCATGATGTTGATCGCCGGCGCGGCGTGCTCCGGGCGCAGCCCGTGGTAGAGGGCCGCGGTCATGGCCGAGTACGCGATCAGCAGCCCCGCGATGATGGCCAGCCGACGAAGCAGCTCGGCGCGCGCTCGATAGACGGTCAGGACTTTCATAGCACAGTGGTCTCGATCGGCAGGTAGTAGGGCGCCATCGCGGCCGCGGGTTCGCGGCCGTCGTGATCGCGCCAGGAGAGGGTAAGGGGATCGACCAGGGCCGGCATCGCGCGCTCGACGAGCCGGTCGAACAGGCGATCGCGGGCCGCGGGGGCGAGGCCGACCAGCGCCAACTTCACCACGCAGCCGCCCTCGCTCGGCTGGATCCCGTCGATCCGACCGCGCACGTTTAGGGCACCGGCGCCGTCCTCGAGGTCGAGGCTGAGCTCGAGCATGGTGCCCGGCGCGAGCACCAGCGTGGCCGCGGGCAGCACCACGTGCAGCTCGTCCTCATTGGCCCGCACGACGATGCCCTGGGCGCTCACCAGCGCGCGGTCCGTCACCTGTGCGGCAAGGTGATCGGGGAATGTATACTCGGTCTTCGAGGCGATGCGCGCATGGGCGTAGAACAGGGTCATCGCCCCGACCAGGCCGAACATGCCCGCGAAGAAGGTCGCCACGCCGATCCCGAGGCTGTGCATGGGTGACGGCGGCGCCGACGAGAGCGCGAGCAGCCCGTGGGCGAACGCGGTCACGTTGAGCGTGAGCAGCACGATCT
>NZ_JACCSO010000258.1 GCF_013812955.1 Nannocystis sp.
ACGGCAGCCTGACCCTGTGGGTGTGGGAGCGCGGCTGCGGGATCACGGCCGCCTGCGGCACCGGGGCCTGTGCGACCGTCGCTGCCGCCGCCCACCAGGGCCTCGTCGCGCCCGATGCCGCCGTCCGCGTTCAGCTCCCCGGCGGTCCCCTGCACCTGCGCCTCGCCAGCGATCGCGTGTGGATGACCGGCCCGGCCCGCCAGGTGTTTCGCGGCGTGCTGCCCTGACCCTGTCCGATCGACCCTGTTCGAACGGACATCAACGATCTCAACCGCTGAAGGCGATCATGCTCTCCTCGGGCCCGGGTACGTCGGCGGCGCCCAGCACCGCGCGCGCGGCCTCGATCGCCTCCTGCGGACCGGCCAGCGTCAGCACGTCGCCGGCCAGCAGCCGCTCGCCCGCGGTCGGCAGGACCACCCCCGCCTCGGCGCGATTGATCGCCAGCACCGTCGCCCCCGTGCGCGCCCGCAAGTTCACGGCCGCGAGCGTCTGCCCCAGCACTGGCGAGTCGGCCTCGAGGCGCACCGGGACCATCTCCGGGAAGCCCGGCAGCATCGTATGTACCTGCTCGAGCGCGTCCGCGCCCGGGTGGGCCTCCCCTTCGCGGCTCTGCCTGGCCAGCACCTCGACGATCAGCTCGGTGCCGGCGCGCACGTGGCCCTGCAGGTTGGTGATGCTGCGCCAGGCCGCGAAGGTCAGCACGCTGAGGATCAGCGCCAGCACCAGCATGCCCGAGCTCAGCGGCAAGAACGGCTGGACGAACGCCATCAGCGGCATGCCGACCGCGAGCGCCAGCACCAGCTCGAGCACCAGCGTGAAGGCGCGGCGCGGCGCCGATCCGAGGTCGAGCTTGCCCGCCTCGCCGAGCGGCAGCACCAGCCCCGCGATCGCCCCCGCCAGCCGCTGCCCCCGCCGCAGCACCCCGAAGAACAGGATCAGCCCGAGGCAGAAGCCCAGGCTCAGCCAGACCGAGCCCAGCAGCTCCGGAGACAGCCCGGTCGCGGGTGCCAGGGCCGCGCCGATGCGCTCGCGCAGCAGCGAGCTCGCCGCGATCGTCGCGGCCAGCAGCGCCGCCTCGATCACCAGCCACACCACGCCGCGCCGGACCAACGCGGTGCGCGAGCGACTGCGCGGCGCGCTGCGCAGCTGCTCGATCCAGGACTCATAGAACGTCACGAAGGTCTGCAGGCGCTCGGGCATGCGCCGGTCGATCCGCGCGGCGATCGACTGCGAGCGGCGCACCATCCACGGGGTCGTCAGCGCCGTCAGGCACGACACCGCGACCGCCACCGGGAACACGAAGTCACCGGTCGCCTTGCTCGAGATCCCCAGCGCCGCGATGATGAACGAGAACTCGCCGATCTGCGCCAGGCTCATGCCCGCGCGCACCGAGTTCTGCACGCCGTGGCCGACCAGGAAGCTCCCGAGCGACACGCCGACGGTCTTGCCGATCAGCACCACCGCGGTCAGCAGCAGCACCGGGAGCCAGTGCTGCGCGACCAGCAGCGGGTCGATCGCCATCCCGATCGCGATAAAGAAGATCGCCGCGAAGATGTCCTTCAGCGGCTGGATCACCTGCTCGACCTTCGCGCCCTCGCCCGACTCGGCGACCAGCATGCCCGCGAGGAACGCCCCGAGCGCGACCGAGTAGCCGAGCGCGTGGGCCAGCCCCGCCATGATGAAGCAGACCGCGATGCCCGCGATCAGCGTCGCCTCCCGGCGCCCGAGGCCGACCACCCCGCGGATGAAGCGCGGCACGATCAGCAGCCCGCCCGCGAGCATCGCCACCAAGAAGCCGAGCAGCCGCCCGATCGTCAGCGTGAACTCGGCGGCCGACAGCCCCGCGCCGCTGGCCACCGCGGTGAGGATCGCCAGCAGCACCATCGCAATGATGTCCTCGAACACCAGCACCGCGAAGGCGACCTCCGCGAAGCCGCCACGCAGGCGCTGCTCCTCGAAGGCCCGCGCGACCAGCATCGTGCTCGAGATGCCGATACATGCGCCGATGAACAGGCTCTCCAGCCAGGTCCAGCCGAGCAGGCGCCCGACCAGATACCCGAGCGAGACCATCAAGCCGACCTCGATCGCCGCCGTCAGACCGCCCGCGAGCCCGACCCGGGCGATCTTGCGGATGCTGAACTCGAGGCCGATCGAGAACATCAGCAGGATGACCCCGAGCTCCGACAGCGTGTGCGTCATCTCGAGGTTGCCGACGACGATGCCGGGCACATGCGGCCCGAGGAGCACGCCCGCGAGCAGGTAGCCGAGCACCGGCGGCTGGCGCAGGCGCTGGGCCACCAGGCTGATCACCGCCGCGGTCCCGAGGATCGTCCCCAGGTCGCGCAGGTAATACGGCTCGACGTCGACGGCCATCAACCGCCGATCCTACACCGGGACGACTACTCCGCGAGCAGCGCGAGGAAGTTGGTGCCCGCCAGCCACTGCCCGCCGTCGACCACCAGCACCGCGCCGGTCATGTATGCGCTCGCGGGCGCGGTCAGGAACAGCGCAGCCTCCGCGATCTCGGCGATGGTCCCGAAGCGGCGCAGCGGGATCTGGGCCGTCATGCGCGCGCGGGCTTGCGGCGGGGCCAGCCGCTCCATGCCCTCCGTGCCGGCGATCGGCCCCGGCGCGAGCGCGTTCACCCGGATCTGCGCCGGACCCCACTCGACCGCCAGCGTGCGCGTCATCGCGTCGATGCCCGCCTTGGCGCTCGCCGCGTGCACCTGCAACGGCGTGCCCGCGTAGTGCAGCGTCGCCGAGACGTTGACCACGCTGCCGCCGCGGACCTGCAGCAGCGGCAGCGCCGCCTTGCAGGCGTTGAAGGTCCCCTTCAGGTCGATGTCGACCACGGTGCCGAAGCCGTTGGCCGACAGCGCCGCCGCGGGCGCGAGGAAGTTGCCCGCCGCCGCGTTGACCAGGATGTCGAGCCGCCCCCAGCGCGCCTCGATCGCCGTCATCACCGCAGCCAGCGCCTCCGGTCGGCGCACATCGGCAGCCAGCGCCAGCGACTCGCCACCGGCCGCGACGATGCGCTCCGCGACCGCGTCGACCTTCGCCTGGGTTCGCCCGCAGATCGCCACCTGCGCCCCGTGGGCGGCCAGCGCCTCGGCGATGCCGGCCCCGATGCCCGAGCCTCCGCCGGTGACCAGCGCGACCTGCCCGCGAAGAATGTCGTCCCGAAAGCTGCTCATCTTGCCGGCATACCACGCGGTCCGCCGGCCGCCTCACACTTGCGTCCGGTACCGACCACCTGCATGACCTTCCTATGCCGGACATCAAGAAGCAGGAGACCGAGCGCCCCGAGATCCCCGCGCCGCCGGACCCTCAGATCGAGCGCCCCGAGATCAAGCAGCCCGAGATCGAGAAGCCCGAGATCAAGCAGCCCGAGATCCAACCGCCGTCCGACCCGGAGATCCGCAAGCCCGGCACCCCGCAGCCGGAGATCCAGCGCCCCGAGATCCAGACCCCGGAGATCCAGCCCCCGGAGATCGACGTCCCCGAGCCGAACAGCCCGGGCGGCGACCCCGGCCGTGACAGCCCCGGCGGTGACGACCCCGGCAACGACGACTTCATGACCGTCGGCTGAGCGCCACAAACCCACTGCGAGGCTCCCCCGGGCCCCACAGCGCCTCGCAGCGCCCTGTGTCACCGCTCAGGGCTTGACCAGGATCCGCGCCGAGCGGGCCGGCACGTCGACCATGCCGCCCTCGACCATCGCCCCGCCGAGCTCGTCCTTGTAGCTGCCGGCCGGGACCCCGCCGACGCTCGCCGCCGCGTCGCCGCGGTTGAGCACGACATAGACCGTCTCGTTCGCGTCCTTCAGCTCGTAGGCCATCGTCTCCTGCGCCGAGCTCAGGGTCTTGCGAGCGCCGCGGCGCAGCGCGCTGTGGGCCGCGCGGATCGCCCCGAGGTCCTTGATGTGCTGCAGCAGCTGCGCTTGCCCGGCCGAGTAGTTGGCCCACTGCATGAAGCGGCGGTTGTCGGGGTCGCCCGCGCCCGGCATGCCGACCTCGTCGCCGTAGTAGACCAGCGGCGCGCCCTTGGTCGTGAACAGGATCGTGAACGAAAGCCCGAGCCGCTCGAAGGCCGAGGTCCCGCCCGGCAGCCCCGGCTTGTTGTTCCACGCCAGGTCCTTGCCGTCGGTCCATTGATTGTCCCACACCGGCTGATCCTCCGCGAGGTGGATCGCCCGCGGGATGTCATGGTTGCCGATGAACGTGCTCATCACCCCGTTGCCGTAGTAGCCGTCGTTCTGATCCATGAAGCCGGCCAGGTCGCCCATGCTGCCCTGACGCAGCAGCACCGTCCTCGCCATCTCCATACGCAGCGGGAAGTCGAACTGCCCGTCGAGCATGTCCGGCCGCACGTAGTACTTGATCACGTCCTGCTTGCCGGTGAAGGTCTCGCCGACCATGTAGAAGTGCTCCTGCGTCACCGACTCGATGTCCGACTTCACGCGCGCGCGCATGTCGAACAGCCACGGGTCGGCGATGTGCTTGACCGCGTCGAGGCGAAAGCCGTCGATGCCGGTGTCCTGGATCCACTTGATCGCGTTGTCGACCGAGAACTTGCGCGCCGCCGCGTTCTCGAAGTTGAAGTCGGGCAGGTAGTCCGTGAACCAGCAGCGCCGCGCCTCGCTCGCCTCGTCCCACGAGCAGCCCTGGCCGCACACACAGTTACCGCCGTTGCCGTTGTCGTTGGGCCAAAACCAGTCCTTATGCTCGGCGTAGACCGGCGCGCTGCTGTGCACATGGTTCATCGCGTAGTCGAGGATCACCTTGAGGTCGTGATCGTGGGCCGCCGTCACCAGCGCTTGCAGGTCCGCCAGGGTCCCGAAGTGCTCCTCCGGCTGATCGAGGTTGGTCGGCCAGTAGCCGTGGTAGGCGCTGTAGAAGTGGCCATCGGTGCCGATGCCCTGGTCGCTGGTGTTGTCCATCGGCACCGTCAGCCACAGCGTATTGACCCCGAGCTCGTTGAAGTAGCCCTCCTCGATCTTCGCCGTCACGCCGGCCCAGTCGCCGCCCTGCCAGTCCGCCGCCGACTCGACGCCGGTCAGCTTGTCGTTGCCCTTGTCGCCGTTGAAGAAGCGGTCGACGAACACGAAGTAGATCACCGAGTCGCGCCAGTCGAAGGTCCCGACCACCCCCGCGTCGCAGCTGAACTCCTCGCAGGTGCCGCCCTCGACCACCGAGTTCATGCTGCCGAACCCGTCGTCGACGCCGTTCGGGTTGCCCGGATCGGGGATCCACATGTCCCCGTCGATGCGAAACTTGTAGAGCACCTGCGTCTCCCACGGCAGCGGCACCGTCGCGGTCCAGTTGACGCCGTCGCTCGTCATCGGCACCCCCACCGTCCAGCCCTCCGCCGAGAAGCTGCCCATCACGTCGACCGAGGTCTCGCCGTTGTCGGGGAAGCTGAACAGGTGGTCGCAGCGCTTCGACGCGTCGTCACACATCGGCGGCGGCGGCTCGCCCGTGGTCGGGTCCGTGTCCGTGGTCGTCGGCGGCCCGTCCGTGTCGCTCTCCCCGCCCGTCGCGTACGCCGTCGCCACCATCCCGCCCTGCGACGGGTCGTACGGCGTCGTGTCCGGCGGCGCCGTGTCCGTCGACTCGGACATCAGCGGCGCATCGGCACAGGCGGCCAACAGCGAGGGGAGCAGCACAAATAAGCGAAGGCGGGACATCCCCTCCAAGCTCGCCGCGCGCCCGCCCGCGGTCAAGCCCCCTGCGCAGCTCCGCCCTCAGCCCGCGCAGCCGCTGTCCGCCCGCACCAGCACCCGCGACTGCCGCGGCCCCAGACTGATCTCCTTATCCACCATCAGCTGCTCCCCGGTCAGCACGTCGACGTGGGCGCCCGGCGCGAGCACCGGCACCGCGACCACCCGCGCCTCGTCGGCCGTCGACAGCAGCACCAGCGCCTCGCCCTCGCCGCGCACGTACCCATAGAGCCGATCCTCGACGATCACCGCCTGCCGCGAGCCGGTGCGCAGCGCCGGTAGGCAGCGTCGCAGGGTCCCGAGCCGCTGCACCAGGGTGCGGGTCGCCAGCTGCTCCGGTCCGAGCGCGTCCCAGTCGGGCAGCACCCGGCGATTGTCGGGATCGTTGGCCCCGGCCAGCCCGATCTCGTCGCCATAAAGCAGCACCGGCAGGCCCGGCAGCGTCAGCAGCAGCGTCAAACCGGTGCGCATACGCGCGAAGGCCCGCGCATCCTCGGCCTGCTCGGCGGGCGCCGCCCACGGGTCCCCGCCCGCGTCGCCGTGCGCCTCCGAGAAGAAGCGCGTGGTGTCATGGTTGCCGAGGATCTGCCCCAGCACCGCGCCCGAGCCGGCCGTCGCCTGCTCGATCTGCACGAGCATCGCCTCGACCGCGTCGAAGCCCGCCGACTCGTGGGCCACCGCGTCACGGATCGCCCACATCAGCGGAAAATCGAACACGCTGTCGAGCCCGTCCGGTCCAAGATAGTAGCGGATCACGTCCACGCCCCAGGCCCCGGCCCCCGTGTACACCTCGCCGATCAAGAACGGCGCCTCGCCCTGCACGCCGCGTCGCAGCTCGTGGGCCATGCGCCGGGTCGCCGCCCGCGGCATCATCGGCACCGCGTCGACCCGCAGCCCGTCGACCTTGAAGCGCCGCGTCCACCACAGCAGATCCTCGTAGACCATCGCCAGCGCCGCCGGCTCCTGCAGCCGCAGATCGGGCAGATAATCGGTGAACCAGCAGCTCAGGATGTGCCGGCCCCAGTCGCAGTCCCCGAGCCCGCACACGCACACCGGCTCCGCGAAGTTGAACCAGCGATCGTCGCTGCGCTCGCGAAACCGCGGGCTGTCCTCGTAGACATGATTCGGCACCACGTCGAGCAGCACCCGGAGCCCCGCCGCATGCGCCGTCGCGATCAACCGCTCGAGCCCCGCCTCGCCGCCGATCCGCGCATCGACCCCGCGCGGATCGGTGGGCCAGTAGCCGTGATAGCCCTCGTACATGTGCCCGTCGCCGCGACCCTCACGCGCCGCGACCGGGTTGGTGTAAACCGGCGAGATCCACAGCCCCGTCACCCCCATCGCCGCGAAGGTCCCGCGCTCGATCTCCGCCGTGATGCCATCCAGGGTGCCGCCCGCCCGCGAACCCGGCGTCATCGGCGGAGCCAGCGCCGCACCACCATCACCGCGAAACCGATCCGTCACCACCTGATACAGCAGCCCGTCATCCCAGCGCGTCGCCACCGGATCCACGAACGCCGAGGCCGTCGCGCTGGCCAGACGCCCCCCGGCATCACGCGCCGTCACCGTCAACATATGTCGGCCACGCGCCGCAGCAGGCAGCCGCAGCGACACCTCCCCGGTCATCGCCTCCACCTGCGCCTTCAGCTCGCCCTGTCCAGCCGCGCTCGCGCTCGCACTCGCGCTCGCACTCGCGCTCACCAACGCGGCCCCGTCCTGCGCCGCCTCGAAGCGGGCGCGCACCGCGAGTCCGCCCTGGGCATCGACGCTGGCCGCCTCGATCACCAGCGTCGGCTGCTCGCAGTCCGGCACGATCAGCAGCGAGACCTCGAGGTCCTCCTGCTCGCTCCAAAATGTCGTCAGCGGGTTGTGCTCATCGACGCGGTGCTTCCCGTCCTCGAGGATCAGATAACCATGCTCACCCGGCGGCGCCTCCCCATCGATGCGAGCCATCAACCACGGCGGATCGTCGGACGCCTCCATGGTGATCCCCGGGGTCAACCAGCCGTCCCAGCTGCCGATCACCTGCAACTGCGCACCGGGCCGCGAGGGCGTGGCCCACACCTGCGCCGCGCAGCTCCGGCGCGGCGCCTGATCGCCGCAGCCGACGAGGCTCGCCAGCATCATCATCATCATCATCACGCCGAGCACAGGAGCCGAACGCATCACGATCCGCGGGCAACTCTAACAAAGATCCCAGTCGACAACGCCGCCGGGATCTGTGAAACCTTGGCTGTACACCTGTGCGACGCGACAACCGTAGAGTCCCCGGCCTGCATCTGCCTCGCTTGCCCGGGGTCGTCCTCCTCGGCGGCCTGCTGGCGGCGCCCCTCGCCGCATCTGCGGCTCAGGCACCGGCACCGACCGCCGCACCACCCAGATCGTCCACCCCCAGCTCGTCCACCCCCAGCTCGTCCACCCCCAGCGACCCTGGCCCCGACGACCCGAGCCTGCCGCAGGCGGCCGACGAGCCCGCGACCGTCGAGACCACCGCACCGGCTCCGGAGCCGCTGACCCGGCCGACCCCGCCGGCCGACACCCTGCCCAAGGCCGTCGTCGACGAGCCCAGCACGCCCGCGTCCGAGCCGCCCCCACCCGCCGACGGCCCCAAGGACCCGAACCAGCCGCCCGGTTACGCCGACGGCTTTCACTTCGGCTCCTACGGCCGCGTCATCGCCGGTGGCGACGCGACGGGTCGACCGGGCCGCGACGCCGACATCGTCGCCCGTGGTTCGCGCCTCGACGAGTCGAACTACGCCGAGCTCGAGCTGCGCCGCGAGGACTACTGGAAGAAGACCGGCGCCTACACCCGCATCGTCGCCACCGCCGCGTTCGCCAACCCCTTCTTCCACTATAACGGCCAGTTCGCCGCCGCGGTCGCGCTGCGCAACCTCTACATCGAGGAGACCGGCCTCGGCGCCAAGGGCCTGTCGATCTGGGCCGGCTCCCGCATGTACCGCGGCGACGACATCTACCTGCTCAACTTCTGGCCGCTCGACAACCTCAACACCATCGGCGGCGGCCTCGGCTACGCCTTCGGCGACGGCCAGCGCACCTCGATCCGCGTGCACGCCGGCCTCAACCAGCCGACCGATCCTTATTATCGCCAGAGCGTCATGCGCTCGCCCGCGCACAATCAATTCGGCGACACCGAGGTCCGCCTGCTCGATCGCCAGAAGCTGATCAGCAGCGCCAAGCTCACCCACCTGTGGCCGCTCTCGGGCACCGGTGGCGTCAAGGGCATCGTCTACGGCGAGTTCCACTACGTGCCCGGCGGTCAGCGCGAGGTCGAGGACAAGCTCTACGAGGACGTCCCGAAGGACGCCGGCTTCGTCGCCGGCGGTCAGCTGACCCTGTTCACCGGCGAGCGCAGCACCTACCTCACCGCCACCGGCCGCTTCGCCTACGGCCTCGCCGCCTACGGCGAGTTCAACGCCCCGCGCCAGCTGCGTCCCGACCGCAAGACCACCGGCGCCTACGAGATGATGTTGACCCTCAGCGGCAACTGGGAGCGCGGCCCCTTCGCGGTGATGGCCGGCGGTTACTACCGGCAGTTTCGCAACGCCAGCAAGTCGCTCGACTTCGACGACGTCAACGAGGGCATCATCATCGCCCGGCCGACCGTGTGGTTCGGCGAGAAGGCCGGCCTCTCGCTCGAGGGCTCGTTCCAGGCCCAGCAGCGCGGCGTCACCTTCGAGAGCGCCCCCGGCGTGTTCAAGCCGGTGCTCGGCACCGTCGGTCGCGCCGGCATCATCCCCTTCGTGACCCCCGGCGGCCGCGGCCACTTCCAGCGCCCGCACATCTATCTGATGTACGTGTTCACCGCCCGCGACTCCGCCGCCCGCTCGCTCTACGCCAGCGACGACGTGTACGCCCGCCGCAAGATCGACCACCTGATCGGCGTCGGCGCCGAGTGGTGGTTCGGCTCGACCAGCTACTTCCGCGACTAGCCCTTCAGACCGAGGACCAAGCCATGCCCCGCTCCACGCTCTGGCCGCGACTGACCGCTCTCCCGCTGATGCTGGCGCTGCCGATCATGCCGGCCTGCCTGCACTTCGACACCCTCGACGAGCCGATCACGATCGAGACCCACGCCCGCGACTGGCGCGACGAGGTCATCTATCAGGTCCTGGTCGACCGCTTCCACGACGGCAACGACGGCAACAACAGCCTGCTCGACCGCGAGAACATGGCCCGCTACCACGGCGGCGACTGGCGCGGCCTCGAGGACAAGCTCGACTACATCGAGGAGCTCGGCGTCACCACGTTGTGGATCTCCCCGGTCGTCAAGAACATCGAGACCGACGCCAACGTCGACGGTTACCACGGCTACTGGGCCGTCGACCTCACCCGCCCGAACGCCCACTTCGGCGACCTCGACGAGCTGCGCAGTCTGGTCCGCGCCGCGCACGACCGCGACATGCTGGTGGTGATCGACATCGTCACCAACCACATGGGCCAGCTGTTCTTCTACGACATGAACCTCAACGGCGTGCCCGACATCCAGCTCTCCGGCACCGGCGCGCGCCCGCAGGGCAGTCCGGTCCCGGACGGCTTCGACCAGTCCGGCTTCACCCACCTCACCGAGTACGACCCCGACTTCAACCCGATCGGCATCCAGGCCTTCACCTCGCTCGGCCCCGCCGGCCCCGCGCCGATCATCTTCCCCTACAACGCCGCGACCGGCCACATCACGCCCGCCCCCGCCATCTTCGCCAGGGCCGAGACCTACAACCGCAAGGGCCGCACCTTCAACTACGACGACCCGCAGCAGCTGCTCATGGGCGACTTCCCCGGCGGCCTCAAGGACGTCGACACCACCCGCTACGACGTCAAGGTCGCGATGGTCGACGCCTACGCCCGCTGGATCGAGCTCAGCGACGCCGACGGCTTTCGCATCGACACCGTCAAGCACGTCGAGCGCGAGTTCTGGCGCTACTTCACCCAGCGCGTCCGCCAGCGCCTCGACAAGCAGGGCAAAAAGAAGTTCTTCATGTTCGGCGAGGCCTTCGACGGCAACGACGCGCTGGTCGGCCAGTTCACCAAGAACGACCCCCCGACGCCCGAGGAGCTCGCCGTCTACGCCAAGGAGAAGGACCCCGGCCCGACCATCACCGGCGACCAGCTCGACTCCGCCTTCTACTTCCCCCAGCACTACCAGGCGTTTCGCGACGTGATGCTCGACGCCCAGTCGACCGATCGCATCGCCACCCTGTGGGGCAACAAGGCCACCAACTACGGCACCGTGCCGCCCGCGCTGTCCGCCGGCGTCGTCCCCTACAAGGCGCTGGTCAACTTCATGGACAACCATGACGTCGCCCGCTTCCTGTACTGGGCCGCCCAGAACCCCAAGGACAACAGCGCCGGCCGCCAGCGCGCCCTGCTGCACAACGCCCTGCTGCTGCTGTTCACCGCCCAGGGCATCCCCTGCCTCTACTACGGCACCGAGTTGGAGTTCCGCGGCGGCAACGACCCGAGCAACCGCGAGGACATGTGGCGGCCGCTGCCGTACCTCGGCGAGACCAAGGCCCCGCCGGCCTACGACACCACCGGCCCGACCTTCCAGTTCGTCAAGAAGCTGACCACCCTGCGCAGCACCTACGCGGCCCTGCGCCGCGCCGACGCCAAGGTCATCTACAGCACCGCCCACACCGGCGACGAGTCCGACGCCGGCATCCTCGCCTTCGAGCGCAGCGGCGGCGACAGCAACAACTACGCGCTGATCGTCCTCAACACCAACCAGTCCCACGCCTCGAGCACCAAGTTCGAGGCCACGACCATGGCCACCTCGGCCCCGCCCGGCGCCGCGCTGGTCGACGTGCTGGACGGCAAGAACACCGCCTACACCGTCGCCGGCGACGGCACCCTCGACCTCAGCCTCGCCCCGGTCACCGGCATGCTGCTGGTCCCCAAGCAGGACCTGAAGTAGCCGCCATGGTCGCCGTCACCTGCACGCAGATCGTCAAGAGCTTCGGCGCCACCCAGGTGCTCAAGGGCGTCGACATCCACGTGCCCGACGGCGCCTTCGCGGTGCTCGTCGGTCCCAGCGGCTGCGGCAAGTCGACCCTGCTGCGCCTGCTCGCCGGCCTCGAGGAGGTCACCAGCGGCCAGATCCGCTTCGGCGAGCGCGACGTAACCAGCCTCGAGCCGCGCGCCCGCGACATCGCCATGGTGTTCCAGTCCTACGCGCTCTACCCCCACCTCAGCGTGCGCGACAACCTCGCCTTCGGCCTCAAGCTCCGCAAGACCGACCCCGCCACCATCCGCCAGCGCGTCGACGAGGTCGCCACCATGCTCGGCCTCACCCCCAAGCTCGACAGCCTGCCGCGCGACCTCTCCGGCGGCCAGCGCCAGCGCGTCGCCATGGGCCGCGCGATCGTCCGCCGCCCCCAGCTGTTCCTGTTCGACGAGCCGCTCAGCAACCTCGACGCCGCCCTGCGCGCCCAGGTCCGCGTCGACATCCGCAAGCAACACGAGCAGCTCGGCGCCACCAGCATCTACGTCACCCACGATCAGGTCGAGGCCATGACCCTCGCCGACCTGATGTTCGTGCTCAACAAGGGCCAGGTCGAGCAGTTCGGGACCCCGCGCCAGGTCTACGACGCCCCGTGCAGCCGCTTCGTCGCCGGCTTCCTCGGCAGCCCGGCGATGAACTTCCTGCCGGCCGTCACCGAGCGCGGTGATCGATCCGCGAGCGCCCGCCTCGCCGACGGCAGCACGGTCGACCTCGACCTCCACACCTTCCCCGCGCTCACCCCCGGCCAGCCGATCACCGTCGGCGTGCGCCCGCATGACCTGTCCCTCGAGACAGGCGATCATCCGACCGCCTCCGCCCTGAGCTTGCGCGCCGGCCTGGTCGAGCTGCTCGGCCCCGAGCTCCAGATCCACGCCGAGCTCGCCGGCACCCCGGTCACCCTCTGCCTCGAGACCGCCAGCGGCGTGCGCAAAGGCGACGCCCTGCGCCTGCAGCCGCGCGCCCTGCACGTCTTCGACGCCGCCACCGGCGCGTCCCTGCGCGCCTGAACCCGCTCCGGGCCCGCACGACTCGCCTGCGCGACGGGTCTGCGCAGTCGCGCGCATCCCCGGTCGCCACCGCGCCATCGGCGAATCTCGCGCTTGCGAACTCACGACCGTCGCTACCCCGTGACCTCCTGCGCACACTTCTCACTTGCACCCACGCCCGCGACCTGAACATCGTACGGACATGCTCCGCCCCCTCGCCCGCGCGCTGTCCGTGTTGCTCGCGGCCCCCCTCGCCGCGGCCTGCACGCAGAGCAACCCGCTGTTCATCGCGACCAGCGGCGCCGACACGACCACCGCCGCGAGCACGCTCGACATCACCACGGACGCGCCCGGCTCGAGCGCCCCCGACCCCGACACCGGCAGCGAGGGCTCGAGCGCGGGCGCTCCGACCACGAGCGACATCGAACCGGACCCCACCGCGACCACCGGCATCGACCCGATCGACACCGGCATCGACAGCGACGCCAGCACCGGCGAGCCCCCGCCGGACACCAGTACCGGCGACATCGGCCCCAGCACCGGCGACCCGCCGCCCGAGCCCGTGGTCGAGATCGTGTTCGCCTCGCTCGCCACCTGCGTGCTGCTGAACCTCAACTTCCTCGGCTATCTCGGACCGATCGAGTGCGAGACGCTGACCGAAAAGTACGATCAGGCCGCCGAGATCGGCGTGATGATCCTCGACAAGTCGGTCCTCGCCGCCGGCGGCCGGGAATCTCGCGTCTACATCCGCTTCGAGATCCCCGCCGCCCCCGCCGACAAGGTCCTCACCAGCGCGACCCTCAGCGTGGAAGTCAGCGGCAGCCCCGACGCCGGCGCGGCCTGGTCGGGCGACCTCTACCTCTCCCAACCATTCGACGCCAACAGCCTCAAGACCTTCGCGCCCGGCGGTGACCTGATGACCCCCGACCCGAGCCCGGCGATCCCGGGCCAGGCGAGCAGCTGGCAGATCCCGGTCGAAGCGATCGGCTCCGCCCAACCTCTCTACCTCGGTATCGGCGCGCTCAGCAGCGACGCCGTGGCCTTTCGCAGCACCGGCGCCAGCGCCGACCTGCACCCGCGGCTCACGCTCACCTATCAGTGAGCGCGGCCCGGCCGGCTCTCCATCCAGACACCAGGCTGCGACGGAGGACCCGCCGACCGCGTGAACGTTGCGACTGCACGCAACACCGCCCGACATCGCAGCCCGCCGCGTCGCGTTCACCCGCGCCCTCCCGGGTGGCGACCGCGCGGCCGTCTCCGTTATTCTGCACGCATGCAGCCCGCCCGGCGTTCATCGCCCCTCCCGTCGCGAGG
>NZ_JACCSO010000289.1 GCF_013812955.1 Nannocystis sp.
GCTCGCCGCGCTGCAACCACAGGCCGTAGCTGTCGGCCTCGCTGACGTAGCCGAGCCAGGCGCCGTAGAGCTCGTCGAGCTCCATCCACCGCTCCTTGGCGGCGAGCAGCTCGGCGAGGGCGTTGCCGGCCTCGAAGTGGTCGGGCTTGAGGGCGAGGGTGCGACGTAACAGTCCCAGGGCCTGGCGGTCGTCGTTCTGGGCGCGCGCGAGCTTGGCGGCGCGAAAGAACACGTCGGCGGCGCGGGTCAGGCCCTCGTCGCTGGCCTTGCCGGAGCCGAGGTAGAGGACGCCGAAGGCGCGCAGGGCCTGGATGTTGTCGGGCGCGGCCTTGAGGGCGGCTTGCAGGTGGAGGGCGGCGGCGGAGATGTTGTCTTGCTGCTGCGACTCGATGCGGGCGAGGCGGAGGTGGAGCTCGGCGAAGCGGGCCCTGTCATGGGCCGGGTCGGTGCGGGCGAGCTCGGCGTTCATCAGATCCATCGCCCGCGGCCACGCGCCCGCCGACAGGTGCAGGCGGATCAGCTGCTCGCTGGCGTTGCGGTCGGCGGGGTTCTGCTCGAGCGCCCGCTGGTAGAGGGCGGTCGCCTCGTGGATGTCGCAGAACTGGGTCTCGTAGAGCACACCGAGCTCGACCAGCGCCGCCGGCACCGCGGCCCGGTCGTGACGCCGCAAGTGCTCGATGCGCCAGCGCAGCAGCGTCGCCAGCTCGGCGTGCGAACCGAGCTGCTCGTAGAGCTTGCGCAGGTGCTCGTAGGGCCGCAAATTCTCCGGCTGAGCCTGCAGCGCCCGGACCAGAGCGTGGGCCGCCTGGGCCTTGTCCTTGACGCGGTCGTTCCACAGCTCGTAGGCCTGAAACGACAGCTCGCCGACCTTGGCCGCGTCGCGGATGCCCGAAGCATGCAGCACGAGCAGAGCCGCGAGCGCGCTCCAATTCTCGGACTCGCGCAGGCTCCGGCGGGCGCGCAGGAACGCGTCGTCGCTGCCCGGCTGCTTGCGATAGCTGCCCAGCTCCGGCGGCTCGCCCGGGGCCGCGGGCGGGAGCGGGCAGGGGAGGTCTTTCAGCGAGGAGGTGTGCGGGGCCGCGGCGGCGAGGTCCATGGGTCGGGTCCAGGAGGGCGCGAGCGCACACCGTACCATGGCGCGCGCATGGCCGGGAGAGCGCAAACTACCGTCATTCGCCCGAGATTACAGCGCCGGGTGAAGGGGACATGGTGAAGGGAACATATGGACAGGACCTCCGGGCTGTCGGAGGCGCCCATTTTGGCCATGGGTCGGTTATAGGTGCCGCCGGTGCCCCGCCCTCGTCCTCAAGTGGTCAAGCAGGCGACCCCGGAGATGCCGGGCCTCGTCGACCTGCGCCTGCCGAACGGGTCGCGGGTGATCGTGCAAGCATTGCCGGGTCTGTCCGGTGTCTCGGGCGGCGGGGCAGCGGCGGTGCAGCTGTGGATCGGCGCCGGCACCTCGGCCGAGGGCCAAGGCGAGCACGGCTGCGCGCACCTGCTCGAGCACATGCTCTTCAAGCCGCTGGCCCCGGAGCAGCTCCCGCGGGGCATCCCCCGCGGCGGACCCTTCGACCTGGCGAGCGTGCTCGAGGCCCTCGGCGGCGACAGCAATGCGTTCACCTCGCACGACGAGACGGTCGTGCACGCGACGGTGCCGGCTCACGCGGCCGCGCTCGCGACCTCGCTGATCGCCGCGGCCGCCCTGCGTCCGGCCCTCGCCGCCGCCACCCTCGCCCAGGAGCGTGAGGTCGTCGTCGAGGAGATCAAACAATACGACGACGAGCCCGGTCAGCGCGTGTTCCAGGCCCTGCTGCGCCGGCTCCACGGTCGTCACAGTTATGGACGGCCGGTGCTCGGCCTCACCCGCGAGGTCCGCGGTCACACGCCGGCCCGCCTGCGCGCCTATCATCGCCGGGCCTACGCCGGTGAGCGCGTGACGCTGGTCGTCGTCGGCCCCGTCGAGGTCGCCAAGGTGGTCGCCGCGGCCCGCCGCGCGCTCGAGGTCCTGCCGCGCGCGCGCCCGCTGCCGGGCGAGGAC
>NZ_JACCSO010000304.1 GCF_013812955.1 Nannocystis sp.
CTCCTCCGCCCTCGCCCCCGCCAGCGCCGTCGCCGGTCGACCGCGGCGCCTGCGGGCCAATGCCGGCCGGTCCTTCATCGGCTCCTACGTGCTCGGCCTCGGCTTCGTGCTCGCCCCGGACGAGGCCCGGGCGCTGATCGACCTCGACCCCAAAAACCGCGAGGTCCTGTGCCCCTATTTGAACGGCGACGACCTCACCCGCCACCCCGACCAGGCCCCCGCCCGCTGGATCATCAACTTTCGCGACTGGCCGCTGGCGCGCGCCGAATTGTATCAACATTGTCTGGCCCGCGTCCGCGAGCGCGTCAAACCCCAGCGTGATCGCGTGCGCTTCAGCGAGCACGCCCGCCTCCACTGGTGGCAGTACGAGCGCCCCCGCGCCCCGCTCTACGCCGCCGCCGCCCGCGCCCCCCTGGTCCTCGCCTGCGCCCGCGTCGCCAAGTACCTACATTTTGTCCGCATCCCCAAAGACCTGGTCGCCAGCGAGCAGCTCGTGCTCGTCATCAGCGATCGCCCGTCCATGCAGGCCATCCTGCAGTCGGCGGCCCACGAGGCCTGGACCCTCCAGTACGCCTCCACGCTCGACACCCGCCGCCGCTACACCCCGACGGACTGCCTCGATACCTTCCCGATGCCGCCCGCCACCGCCGACCTCACCACGCTCACCACGCTCGCCGACCGCCACGATGCCCACCGCCGCGCCGTCATGCAGGCCAGCCGGCTCGGTCTCACGCGCACTTACAACCGCTTCCACGAGCCCGGCGAGCGGGCCGCGGACCTCGCCGCGCTGCGCGACCTCCACGCCCTGCTCGACCGCGCCGTCACCGATGCATATGGGTGGTCCGACCTCGAGCTCGACCACGACTTCCATCTCACGACGGCGGGCCGACGCTTCACCATCAGCGCCGCCGCCCGCCGCGAGCTGCAGGAGCGCCTGCTGGCCCTGAACCACGCGCGCCATCATGTGGAGATGGCAGAGCGGGGCGCCCGGGCCACGCGCATTTTTTAGGTCCCCCAGGTCCCCGACATCGACGTGCACTCGTCCTGCTCATGGCCCGCTTCTACACTCCGGCCCGGCGGTGATGCCAGCGATTTACGCCTCGATCGAACACGCCATGAATGCCTCGCCCTGGCCCTCGGCAATCGAGGCGACCCGCGACCGGCGACCCGCGACCCGCGACCCGTCATCGGCCATCAATGTTTCATCGCAGTCCGCTTCGCCGGCGAGCTGTTGTAAACTACGGCGTGCCTCACCCGCGTACCTCGTCGACCTTTCTCGCCCACTACGGGCCCTGGGCGGTCGTCGCCGGGGCCTCCGAGGGGCTCGGCGCGGCCTTCGCTCATGCCCTGGCGACCCGCGGCCTCAAGCTGCTGCTGCTTGCGCGCCGCGCCGAGCAACTCGCCGAGGTCGCCGCGCCCCTGCGGGCGATCACCGAAGTGCGCACGGCGGCGATCGACCTCGGCGACCCCGATCTCGCGGCGACGCTGGCGGCTCTCACCGGCGAGCTCGAGGTCGGCCTGTGCGTGTACAACGCGGCCTTCTCGCAGGTCGGACCGTTCCTCGAGCAATCTCTGCTCGATCATCAGCGCATCGTCGACGTCAACTGCCGTGGGCCGATGATCGCCGCGCGCGTGCTCGGTGAAGCGATGGCCCGGCGCGGCCGCGGCGGCATCCTTCTGATGTCGTCATTGACCGCCCTGTGCGGCTCGCCGTACCTCGCCGGTTATGGCGCGAGCAAGGCCTTCAACCTCTCGCTCGGCGAGGCGCTATGGTACGAGCTCGGGCCCCAGGGTATCGACGTGCTGGTGTGCTGCGCGGGCGCCACGAGCACGCCGGGGTTCCTGCGCACCAGCGGCGCTGGCGGCCCGCGCTCGATGACCCCGGAGGCGGTGGTGGAGGAGGCTCTGGCGGCCCTCGGCGGACCGCCGAGCATGATCCCCGGCGCCCTCAACCGCATGGCGGCGCGGGTGCTCGCGCGCCTGCTGCCGCGTCGCACCGCGGTGCGCATCATGGGCGCCCAGACGGCGCGGCTCAGTAGACCCCGGGGATGATCCGCCAGCGCACGCGACGGGTGTAGGCGGTCCACAGCGGGCCGTACTTGGCGGCGCAGCGGCGGTCGTCGTCGTGCTGCCGCGGGAACAGCAGCCCGACATAATAGAGCGGGTACAGCCACGGCCCGAGCGCCGCCGGATAACCGAGCGCGAGCGCGAGCCCGGTCGCCATCAAGATCTCGCCGAGATAATTGATGTGCCGCGAGAGCCCCCAAAACCCGCTGACCAGCAGGCGCTTGCCGTCCTGCTCGAGCGTCTCGGGCACGAGCAGGCCGAAGGCCGCGCGCCCCGGCGCGATCTTGAAGTAGTACTTCTGCAGGTTCGCGCCGCGGGCCAGCACCCAGCCGGCGAAGAACAGCCCCGCGCTGGCCAGCAGCGCGCTCGCGGACGTGTGGGGGTTCGGCGCTCCGGCCAGCGACCACGCGCCCACCGCGTAGAAGAACGCATAAAAGCACAGGCAGCCCCAGCCGAGCTTAAAGCCGACGCGCTCGGCGAACAGGTCGTAAGTGTAGAGATGGACCCGCTCGAAGTACAAGTATTCGCACAGGAAAAACGTGAACAGCCCGACGTGCAGGAACAGCCCCGGCGAGGGGTCGCCCGGGTAGAGGATGCAATGATGGGCGAGGCAGCCGAGCAGGTTCAACTCGAGCACGACGGCGCCCACGAGGTAGAGAAACATCTTGGCGTCGACGTGACCGCCGAGCAGGCGCGGGTTCTCGCGGCGACCGAGGAAGAGGTCGGCGAGCAGACCCCCTCGCGGCGCCGCGGGTAACACGATCGCCGCGGTAAACGCCAGGCCGAGCACGCAGGCCGTGATCGCGGCCTCCCAGCGGTGGACATACAGGTAGTCCCACGGGTAGAGACCCGCGAGACCGCCGATGAAGTAGAGGCCGACGACGATCGCCATCACGCGCAGACCATTCAGGCGGTAGCGCAGCGGCTCACCATGCTCGTCGCGCACATAACCGGCGACCCAGCGGCCCGGCACGATCAGGTGGAGCACGAAGATCAGCGCGTAGAGGGCCAGGACGGCGGCGCAGGCGGGCATGCGCGCGAGAGTATCCGAAGCTGCCGGGCCGCGGTGAACCGGACCATGGCGATGTCATGTACCAGCGCGCCAGCGCCCTCGCCGTCAATCCCCAATCGGCGACCCCACGGGCCCCGCTGCTCCCCGGCCTTGTCGCGGCGCGGCGACCATGCGACCATGCCCGGCAGACCGGAAACCGTCGTTTCTGGACAAGGGTGGTGCAGCCATGTCGCTGGTCAAGCGCATCTTTAGCGTGCTCCTGTCGCTCGCCATGATCCTCGCCGGCGTCTCGCACTTCACGATGACCGCCGCCTTCGTGGCGATCGTGCCCGCCTACCTGCCCGCCGCGCTCGCGCTGGTCTACATCTCCGGCGTGATCGAGATCCTGCTCGGCGTCGCCCTGCAGGTGCCCTCGACCCGGCGCCTGGCCGCCTGGGGCATGATCGCCCTGTTCATCGCGGTGCTGCCCGCCAACATCAACCAGGCCATGAACAACATCCAGCCGCCGGGCCTCGAGATGTCCCAAAACATGCTCTGGATCCGCATCGCCCTGCAGTTCGTGCTCATCGCCTGGGCCTGGTGGATGACGCGCCCCGACCACCGTGCCGCATGATCTCCGTCCCCGGCTACGAGCTCGCCACGGTCCTGCGTGAGGGCCGAAGCACGGTCATCCTCCGCGCCCTGCGGAGCCTCGACCACCGACCCGTCATCATCAAGACCTTTCGCCGCGAACACCCCTCGCTGCGCGACATCGCCCGGCTGCGCCACGAACACGCCGTCCTGACCCGCTTCGACGACGACGGCGTCCTGCGCACCCTCGACTTCGTCGTCACCGGCTCCCGCGCCGCACTCGTGCTCGAGGACTTCGCCGGCGAGTCCCTCCGCGAGTCCATCCCGCCCGGAGGCTTCCCCGTCGCCGACTTCCTCGAGCTCGCCCCACGCATCGTCCGCGCCCTCGCCGTCGTGCACGCCGCCGGCGTGCTGCACAAGGACATCAAGCCCGACAACATCATCGCCGACCCCGGGCTGCGCCGGGTCGCGCTCGCCGACTTCAGCATCGCCTCGGTGCTCGCCGAGGAGCGCAGCGCCGCCGCCTCCCCGGAGGTGCTCGAGGGCAGCCTCGCCTATCTGTCCCCCGAGCAGACCGGACGGATGAACCGCCCCGTCGATTACCGCACCGACTATTATTCGCTCGGCGCGACCTTCTACGAGCTGTTGACCGGCGTCCTGCCGTTTCGCTCCACGGACCCGCTCGAGCTGGTCCACGCCCACGTCGCCCGCCTGCCGGTCGCCCCCGCGGCGTACGACCCGGCCATCCCCGAGCCGCTCTCGCAGCTGGTGCTGCGGCTGATGGCCAAGAACGCCGAGGCCCGCTATCAGAGCAGCGCCGGCCTGCTCGCGGACCTCGAGCGAATGCGGGTACTCTGGCAGGCGAACGGCCACATCGAGCCCTTCGCGCTCGGCCAGGACGACCGCAGCGAGCACTTCCTCCTGCCCGCCGCGCTCTACGGCCGCGAGCACGCCGCCGAGGCCCTGCTCGCCGCCTTCGAGCGCGCCTGCGCCGGCGGCAACGAGCTGCTGCTGCTCGCGGGCCCCGGCGGCATCGGCAAGTCGGCGCTGGTCCGCGAGATCCACCGGCCGATGGTGCGTCACCGCGGATACTTCATCTCCGGCAAGTTCGATCAATTCGGGCGCGACACCCCCTATTCCGCGCTCGCCCAGGCCCTGCGCGAGCTGGTGCTGCGCATCCTCGGCGAGCCCGAGAGCCGCCTGATCGCGTGGCGCCAGACCCTCCAGGACGCGCTCGGCAGCAACGCCCGGGTCGTGCTCGACGTCGTCCCCGACCTCGAGCGCCTGCTCGGCCCGCAGCCGCCGATCCCCGAGCTCCCGTCCACCGAGTCCGCCAATCGCTTTCATGGCACCCTGCGCGCCCTGATCCGCGCCTTCGCCGACGAGCGCCACCCGGTGGCGATCTTCCTCGACGACCTGCAATGGAGCGACCTCGCCACCCTCAAGCTGATCGAGGCGCTCGTCGGCGACCCCGAGCTCCCGCACCTGCTGTGGATCGGCGCCTATCGCGACAACGAGGTCCCGCCCGATCACCCGCTCGAGCGCACCCACGCCGCGTTGAAGGCCGCCGGCGCCGCCGTCTCGCGCCGCACCCTCCCGCCGCTCACGCAGGCCGAGGTCGCGCGCATGATCGCCGACACCCTGCGCTGCAGCGCGGCCGAGGCCGCGGCCCTCGCCGCGCTCGTGCACGGCCGCAGCGAGGGCAACCCCTTCTTCGTGCGCACCTACCTGCACTCGCTGCACGAGCAGGGCGTGCTGCAATTCGACCGCGCCCGCGCCTCCTGGACCTGGGACATGGTCCGCGTCGAACAGGCCGCGATCCCCGAGGACGTGGTCGACCTGGTCGCCCGCCGCATCGCCACCCTGCCGGCCACCACCCGGACGATGGTGCGCGCCGCCGCGTGCATCGGCGGGCGCTTCGACCTGCACCTGCTCGCCCGCATCGCCGGCACCACCCCGGCCGCCGCGCTCACCCGCCTGTGGGGGGCCGTCGAGGCCGGCCTCGTCCGCCCGCTCGGCGACGATTACAAGTACCTCGGCGAGGCGCCCCATGCCGTCTTGTTCGAGTTCGCCCACGACCGCATCCAGCAGGGCGCCCACGCCCTGATCGCCGCCGAGGACCGCCCCCGCCTGCACCTCGAGATCGGTCGCCTCCTGCTCGCCGACCCCGACGCCGCCTCGGCCGACGCCGCGCTGTTCGCCGTCGCCAATCACTTCACCCACGCCGCCGCGCTGCTCGTCGAC
>NZ_JACCSO010000310.1 GCF_013812955.1 Nannocystis sp.
GGGCGATCTCCAGCTCCTCGGCGGTGCCGGCCCGACCGAGGTCACGGGCGCGCTGTACGTCGTTCTCGGCCTGCGCAACCCCCGCCGCGAGCTCGGAGACGCGGGCCCGGTAATCGACCGGCCGGATGGTGGCGAGCACCTGATCACGGGCGACCACGTCGCCGAGGTCGACCTTCACCTCGAGGATCGGCCCCTCGACGCGGGCCGCGACCTGGACCTGCTCCAGCGGCGTCAGCGTGCCCGAGAGCGTCAGCGTGCGCGCGTAGGTGGTTCGGCGAGCCGGAGCGACCTCGACCGTACGCGGCGCCGGCGGGCCGGTCTTCGCCTCGGCCTGCCCTGCAGGCGCGCTGCAGGCGGCCACGGGCTGGAGCAGGACCAGCGCGGTCAGGAGCGCGAGGCGGCGCGGCACGGGGTCCACACTGGGCGACAAGTCCGCGCCGGTCAAGCCGGGCGCGCGATTGCCTCAAAACGAAGCAGCTGCGGTCACTGCTCCGAAATGATACACCTCGCCTCATGCGCAGCGCCGCCCCTCGCAAGCCCGCGCGAGCCCCCGCGGGGCCCAGGGTCGACCGCGACAGCGTGCTGATCGCCGTCGGCGAGCTGGTGCGCCGCGAGGTCGACCTCGACGCCCTGCTGCGCCAGGTGATCGACACCGTGACGCGGGCGATGGACGCCGACCGCGGGACCTTCTACCTGGTCGACCGCGCGCGCGGCGAGCTGTTCAGCAAGGCGGCCCATCTGCCCGAGCTGCGGGAGATCCGGCTCGCGCTCGGTCAGGGGGTCGCCGGCCACGTCGCCCGCAGCGGCGAGGCCGTCAACCTCTCGAGCTCGTCCCGCGACCCGCGCTTCCACGGCGCGGTCGACCGCACGACCGGCTACGCGACCCGCTCGATGCTCTGCGTGCCGGTCTTCGACCGCGGCGGGGAGATCCTCGGCGTGCTGCAGCTGCTCAACAAGCGCGGCGCGGCCTTCAGCGGCGACGACGAGGCGCTGCTGCGCGCGCTCGCCAGCCAGGTGGCGATGATCGTCGAGAGCACCAGCCTGTACCCGCAGCTGCGCGCGCCCTCCCCTGCCCCGCTGCACTACCGCTTCAACGGCATCGTCGGCCAGGGCGAGCGCATGCGCCGGGTCTACGACGTGGTCGGCCGGGCCGCCGCCACCGACGCGACCGTGCTGGTCACCGGCGAGACCGGCACCGGCAAGGGCCTGATCGCCCGCGCGATCCACTTCAACAGCAAGCGCGCCGCGGCCCCCTTCGTCGCCGTCGACTGCGCCTCGCTGCCCGCCACCCTGATCGAGAACGAGCTGTTCGGCCACGAGCGCGGCGCCTACACCGGCGCCGACCGGCGCGCGCTCGGCAAGTTCGAGGCCGCCGACGGCGGCACGGTGTTCCTCGACGAGATCGGCGAGGTCCCGCTGCCGCTGCAGAGCAAGCTGCTGCGCGTGATCCAGGACCGCGAGTTCGAGCGCGTCGGCGGGCGCCGCAGCGTCAAGGTCGACGTGCGCATCGTCGCCGCCACCAACCGCAACCTCGAGGACATGGTCGCCCGCCAGCGCTTCCGCGAGGACCTCTATTACCGCCTGCGCGTGCTGTCCCTGCCGATGCCGGCGCTGCGCGAACGCGGCCCCGCCGACCTCGACCAGCTCGCCGGCCACTTCCTCAGCGGCTGCGCCCAGCGCCACGGCAAGCCGGTCCAGCGCTTCAGCGCGGCCGCCCGCGCCCGCCTGCACGCGCACGCCTGGCCCGGCAACATCCGCGAGCTCGAGAATTGCATCGAGGGCGCGGTGGTCCTCTGCAACAGCGACATCATCGACGTGCCCGACCTGCCGCTGCCGCCCGAGGGCGGTGCGGCGGTGACCCGCGGCAAGGGGCCCGGGCGGCCCGCCGCCCCGCTCGGGCGCCTGCGCTGGGACGAGATGGAGCGGCTCTACATCGAGGCGGTGCTCGCCGAGCACGCCGGCAACCGCAGCGCCGCGGCCCGGGCGATGGGCATCGGCCGCAGCACCCTGCTGCGCAAGATCCAGCAGCTGGCGATCACCGGCTGACTCGTTTTGGATCAGCTGCTCCGTTTTGAAGCACCCGCCACAACGACGGCTCGCCGGCCGCCGCGCAGCGCCACGACAACCCGAGCACAAGGCGGCCCTCGTCGACGCTGGCACGGCGGATGCTTCAGAGGGGGCATGTCCACGAAGCCCGCCGTCCCCGCCCCGCAGACCGCCCTCGACCCCTCCGACGACGCCTGGCGCGCCGGCCGGCCCGCGGAGGATCCGGAGAAGATGAAGCGCTGGGGCTTCATCACCGCCAAGCCCTCCGAGTACCTGATCCACATGCGCCGCGGCAAGATCCGCCGGCGCAGCACCGGCCAGGGCGCGAGCTGCTTCAAGATGCCCTGGGACTCGGTGGCGATCATCCCGACCTCGATCAACCGGGTCCAGTTCAGCGCCGATCAGGTGACGCTCGAGAAGGTCGGCGTGCAGATCACCGGGCTCGCGGTCTACCGCATCGTCGAGCCCGAGCTGACCTTTCGCATGCTCAACTTCTCGTACTCGGAGCGGGCCTCGGAGAAGCTCTCCGACATCCTTCAGGAGATGTTCGTCGGCGCCACCCGGCGCCTGGTCGCCAACCTCTCGATCGAGGCGGTGATGACCCACCGCAAAGAGGCGATCGCGACCGAGCTGCTCACCGAGCTCGCGCCCGTCGTCGAGGGCCGCGGCCGCGGCGACGACAGCACCTCGACCGGCTGGGGCGTCGTGCTCGACACCGTCGAGGTCCAGAACGTGCGCGTGCTCAGCGAGACCGTGTTCAACGACATGCAGGCCCGCTTCCGGGCCGAGCTGACCCTACGCGCCCGCCAGGCCGAGCTCGACGCGAGCCGCGAGACCGCCACCCGCGAGGCCTCCGCGACCCGCCAGATCGAGGAGGCGAGGATCACCAGCGAGACCGCCACCCGCGAGCTGCGGGCCCAGGCCGAGAGCCGCGCGACCCAGGCCGAGCTGACCGAGGGCGCCAAGCGCGAGCAGCTGCGGGCCCGCGCCGCCGAGGAGAAGGGCGAGCGGGAGC
>NZ_JACCSO010000370.1 GCF_013812955.1 Nannocystis sp.
GCCGCAACGCGTCCGGGTGAAGCGCCGAGGGCCTCGCGGGCGAGGTCGGCGGGCGAGCGTCCGGACGCGACGAGGGCCTCGAGGCCATCGAGGAAGCGGGCCTCGGTGCGGCCCTTGCTGTCGCGGACGTTCTGGCGGTCGAGCCCCTCGCGCGCGATCGCGATCAGCTTCACGGACAGCGCATGCACGCGCGACGATCGCATCGCGTGCTGGCGGCACTCGAGCCACAGCGCCTGGCGGGCCGGAAAATCGAGGTCCTCGACCAGCGCCCAGGCGGCCTGGGTCGCGTCGTCGTCGTAGAGAATGCCCTTCCACAGCGCCGGCATCGCGCACAGGAACTTCGAGCTGACCGAGTCGCAGCCGCGGACCTCGAGGTACGGCTTGAGCCGGATCTCCGGGAACAGGGTGCTGAGGTGCAGGTCCCAGTCGCCCCGGGTGGCATGGTGGCGGGTCCCGTCCGGGGCCATGAAGCCGTCGCGCATGTACACCCGAAACGGCAGGTGCAACGGCACGTACTGGCCCTCGCGGCGGATGAAGAACATCGGCACGTCGAGCGCCCACTCCACGTAGCGCTCGTAATGGAAGCCCGGCTCGAAGGCCAGCGGCAGCAGCCCGCAGCGGCCGTTGTCGACGTCGGTCCAGTTGTCGCTGCGCAGCGACGCGAAGCCGCGGTCCTCGCCCTCGCGGTAGGGCGAGTTGGCGAAGATCGCCGTGCTCAGGGCGCTGACCCCCATCGCCACCCGCAGGCGCTCGCCGGCCTGCTGTTCGCTGGCGAAGTCGAAGTTGGCCTGCACCGTGCAAGTTCGCAGCATCATGTCGATGCCCTTGGTGCCGCGGGTCGGCAGGAACGCCCGCATCACCTCGTAGCGGCCCTTCGGCATCCAGTGGATCTCCTCGCGGGTGGCGAAGGGATGAAAGCCGGTCGCCAGCCACGCCAGGCCGAGCCGCTGCGAGACCCCGTGGAGCTCGTGGTAGTGCTGGGTGAACTCGGCGCAGGTGGCATGGATGTGGGGCAGGGGCTTGCCGCTGAGCTCGAACTGCCCGCCCGGCTCGAGCGTGATCGACGCCCCGTCGCGCTCGAGCGCAATGACCTCGCCATGCGGGCCGCGGTCGGCCGACGGCTGCCAGCCGAACTCGCGCACGAACGTCTCCAGGACCGGCAACACATGGGCCTGGTACTCGACCGGCCGCGGACCCGCCGCTGGATCCACGAACAGGCCGAACTTCTCCTGCTCCGTGCCGACCTTGTGGGTACCCGGGTCCAGGCGTTCTGCCCGCCGAAACACCGCCGTGAGATCTTCAGCCGTCAATGGCTCGAACGAGGCGGGTGTGATCACTGTGCTGCTCACGGGATGCTCCAAAAGGGGTGGTCCGACGCGGTCGAACGGCGGTCAAAGGGCGGAGCGCAGCTCCAAAGGCCAGGGCCTCACGCCTGCGCTGCGGCCTCTCGCCGCCGACGCCGCGCCAGTGTAGCCGCAGCTCGCCTCGACTTGACCTGCGCCCCCGAGAAACTTCCGGCGCTGCCCCACCACCCAAACCCTCGCTTGACCCGGTCGGTCCCGCACCGCTAATCTCCGCCCCGCGTACGCGCTATGCGCGTACGCAGGACCTCTTCGACGATGGCCCATCCGTGAGCAACCCGTCCAGCCACCCGTCCAGCCACCCGTCAGGCCACGCGTCAGGCCAACCTTCTGGCCACGCGTCAGGCGCCCCGCAGGGACCTCCCTGCAACATCGGGCCGCGCATTGCCATCCGCGGCAACATCACCGGCGAGGAGGACCTCGTCATCGAGGGCCGCGTCGAGGGGAGCATCGCACTCAGCGGTCACCTCGGCATCTCGCAAGCCGCGGTCATCGAGGCCGACCTCGAGGTCGACAGCGTCGACATCCACGGCCAGCTCGACGGTGACATCATCGCCGTCACCACCATCACCCTGCACGAGGGTTGCCGCGTCGCCGGCAACCTCCGCGCGCCCCGCATCGCCATCACCGACGGCGCCCAGTTCAAGGGCACCGTCGAGATGGATGTCCCGCTCCCCGCCAGCGTCACCCGGCAGCAACGCCGCTAGCCGACTCTGGCCCTCACGCATTTCATCCGAGAGGCACTCATGGCCACCACCGTCATCGGCAGCAGCATCGTCATCGACGGCGAGATCTCCGGCGAGGAGCACCTCGTCGTGCACGGCACCGTCAAGGGACGGATCAACGTGCGCGACTCCCTCGTCGTCGAGAACGGCGGCCTCGTCGAGGCCACCGTCGAGACCTCGTCCATCACCGTCAACGGCACCGTCAACGGCGACATCTCGGCCAGCGAGCGCGCCGAACTCCGCCCGAACAGCACCGTCATCGGAGACATCCGCGCGCCGCGGATCCTCATCGCCGACGGCGCTTCGTTCAAGGGCAACGTCGACATGGGGGGCTGACGCGCGATGGCACAAAAGACCAAAAATAACCTTCCCTCCGCCGACGGCAGCGCCGAGGTCGTCACCCACATCGGCCCCGGCACCCGCATCGTCGGCCGCCTCTCGGGCCAGGAAGACCTCCGCGTGCACGGCACCGTCGAGGGCGCCGTCCGCCTCTCCGCCACCCTGTTCGTCGAGCCCGAAGGCGTCATCCTCGCGGAGGTCCATGCCCGCGACGTCGTCGTCTCCGGCACCGTCGTCGGTAACCTCCACGCCGAAAACGCCATCGTCCTGACCGCGAGCGCCCGCGTCGTCGGCGACCTCCGCTCGCCCCGCATCAGCGTCGAGCCCGGGGCCGCCTTCCGCGGCTCCATCAGCATGGAGCCGCCCGACGCCGAAGCCCTCGAGGCCGAGGCCAACGCCTCCCGCAGCTACGGAGCCACCCGCTCGGCCAGCGCCCCCCTGGTCCGCGGAGCGATCTCCGAGCGCCCCAGCAACGGCGACAGCCGCCGCGCCGCTCCGGCCCCCGCCCGTCAGCAGGCCCAGCAGCAACAACCCCAGAGCGTGCGCCTCCCCCCGCGCCGCGCCCAGGCCTTCACCGCTCGCCCCGAGCCCCGCAACTTCGACCCCAACCACTTCGAGCCTCGCAACCACGTCGAACGCGGCAGCTCCGAGCGCGGCAACTCCGAGCGCAGTTGGGCCGCGCGCGAGCCCGTCCGCGCCACGCTTCCCCCCGCGCCATCCGCTGCGCTTCCCCCCGCTCGCCGCCCGGCGTTCGAGGAGGAGACCATCATCGTCCAGCATGCGGCGATCCGCAGCAGCGACGACCGCTCGCGTCGCCGCGCCGAGGCCCTCCCGCCCGCGGACCACGACGACCACGCCGCCACCCCGGATGAGCCGCGCAAGAAGGTCGCCAAGCCCAAGCCCCTCGCCCGCGGCAAGCACAAGGTCGAGCGCGTCGACTGAGATTCCTCGGGCCGGCCCCGTACGCCCGAGCCGAGCCGAACTCGGCCGACTGCGGCCGACCCCAATCCCCCGCCAGCCCCGCGCCGCCCCCAGGACTGCCCTGAGGTCGGCGTTTCGGCTTTTTTGGTTTCAGCCCTGCACTGAGGCAAACAAGGGCGCGGGGCTGATGTACCATGCCCCGCGGAGAGTCCTCATGCGCAAGCTCGTCGTTTCATCCCTGTTCGCCCTGGCGATGGTCTCGTGGTCCGGCTGCAAGGAGCCCGACCCGAACGCTTTCGAGACCCACGTCGACGGCCTCCGCGACGTCAGCGCCCGCGCGAACAGCATCTCGCAGCTCGAGGCTCTGGTGAAGACGGTGACCACCGCCCAGAGCGACCAGGGTCCCCGCAAGCAGGAGTTCATCGACAAGATGCTCCCGGTCTTCGACGAGATCTGGGACACCGCCACGCCGGAGCAGCAGGTGACGATGCTGAACATGCTGCGCGACATCGGCAAGCCCGAGGCCGCGCCGCTGTTCATCAAGGCGCTGGTGCTCGACGGCTCCGACGGCGCGCGCAAGCGCGTGCTCGCGGCCTTGCAGGGCATCCAGAAGTCCCGCGCCGTCGCGGCCACCGAGCCGGTCGCCGCGACCCTGTACAGCCTGATCAAGGACCCGAGCAAGGACCGCAGCAAGACCGCCGAGGGCGAGCTCCGCCTCGAGATGGCCAAGACCCTCGGCGAGCTCCGCGACCCGAAGGGCGTGAACGTCCTGGTCGAGGCGATGCTGCAGACGAAGGAGGCCCAGCCGGTCTCGGTCCACCGTGAGGCCGCCAAGGCCCTCGGCATGATCAAGGACCCCCTCGCCGTCGATGCCCTGCTCACCGTCAGCTTCCGCGTCCCCGACGCGCCCTCGACCACCGACATCTCCAACCGCTCCAAGCTCGCCCTCGTGCAGATCGGTGAGCCCGCCGTGCCCCGCCTCAAGGACATGCTCGCCGGCAAGTTCGAGGAGGTGAACAAGCTCGCCAGCGACCACGACGTCGACCTGCTCGTCGTCCAGCAGACCGCCGTCGGCATCCTCGGTGCGCTCGGCACCAAGAGCGCCACCGACGAGCTGATCGCCTTCATGCCGCAAAAGGACTGCGTGCCGGCCGTCGCCAAGAAGCCCGACAAGAAGAAAAAGAAGAAGAAGGACGACGAGGAGGACGAGCCGAGCGAGGACGACGCCGCCGACGCCAGCCTGCGCGCCTTCGTGGCCAACACCCTGGGCATCATCGGCGACCCCCGCGGCGTCGCGCCGCTATGCAAGTGCATCAACGCCACCCACAACCCTGGCGACATGTTCCCGATCACCGAGGCCCTCGGGCGCATCGGCGGTCCCGAGGCCTTCAAGTGCCTGGCCGAGACCACCAAGAGCGGTGAGTACGACCCCGAGGCGCTCGAGAACTCCGACTTCCGCCACCAGATCCGCTGGGAGGCCGCTCGCTTCGCGATCCTCGTCGCCGCCCCCGAAGACGTGCCGGCCATGCGCGAGGCCCTCAAGGTCGCCGCCGACGGCGATCCGAAGGTCCCGCCGGAGCTCGCCAAGTGGGAGCCCGGCATCGCCCTGCTCGAGTCCTGCAAGGCCGACAAGGCCTGCTACATGAAGACCCTCCAGGACGCCAACGCCGACTGGTTCGCCCGCGAGAAGGCCGCCTACGAGGTCGCTCGCCTGTCCCCCGGGGACAAGGCGGCCGCCCTGGAGATCTCCAAGGCGTTCAAGGTCCGTAACCCCGACGCCCGCGTCTCGATGGCCCTGCTCGTGCCCCGCGTGCTCGGCGACGCCAAGTGCCCCGAGTGCGCCGCCGCCCTCGAGGACGTGATGAAGGGCGAGAAGGGCAGCATGGACGCCAGCCTGCAGCTGCCCGTCCTCACCGCCCGCACCACCATCGCTCGCATCGCCGAGTGAGCGCCCGCGCCCAGCCGCCGCCCCCGCGCTCGCGCGGGCGGTTTGCTCGCTGGGAACCACCGCCCGTGGCTTGTGTCATGCTCGCCGCGATGGCTCCTTCGCGCTTGTTTTGCGCCCGACGAACTGCGGATCTCTTCGCGGTCATCGTCGTGATCGCCGGCCTGGCCGGGGCCTGCGCCAGCAAGGCTCCCGCCGGCAGCGTGACCCCCGAAGATCCCACCGTCACAGCCGCCACCGAGGGAGATCTCCCTGCGACAGCGAACTCGACCACGAGCCTCGCCGAGGCCGAGGCCGCCCTGGCCGCCGGGGAGCCCGCCCGCGCCGTCGCCCTGTTCGCCGCCTACCTCGCCACCGACCCGGACCCGGCCGGCGCCCGCCAGGCCTACCCGGGCCTCGCCCGCGCCCACGAGCACCTCGGCGACTGCGCCGCGGCGATCCGCGCCTATGACAAGTACGTCGAATTTCTCGGCCGCTCCGGCGACGGCGCCCCGACCGACATCCACGTCGCCCGCGGAGCCTGCAACGCCGAGCTCGAGCAGTGGCAAGCCTCGGCCGACGACTTCGCCGCCGCCTTCGCGCAGGCCACCCTGCCCAGCGTCCAGGTCGAGACCCTGACCCGCCAGGGCTTCGCCCTGTTCCAGCTCGGAGATTTCGCCGCCGCCGACCCGCTGCTGCGCCGCGCAGACGAGATCTTCCTCGCCGCCCAGGAAGCCCGTCGTGAGCGTTTCACCACGTACTACTTCGTCGGCATGGCCCGCTTCTACCGCGCGGCGATCCACCACCGAAACTTCCGCGAGGTCCCCGTCCGCCTCCCCGAGAAGGTCATGGCCGAGGACTTCGCCCGCAAGCTCGAGCTGCTGGGCCGCGCCCAGGACGGCTACAACGCCACGATCAAGGCCAAACACATGTTTTGGGTCTCGGCCGCCGGCTACCAGCTCGGCGCCCTCTTCGAGGAGTTCTACGACGCCATGATGTACGCCCCGGTGCCCGAGTGGCTCGACGCCAATCAGCGCCAAGCCTACTACGAGGAGCTCAAAGGCCAGCTGCGCCCGCTCGTCAACAAGGCCATCTGGGTGTTCGAGGCCAACCTCGCCACCGCCCGCAAGCTCGGCTACGAGAACGAGTTCGTCGCCCAGACCGAGGCCAAGCTCAGCGAGCTGCAGTCCGTGCTGCTCGCCGGCGACACCACCCTCGGCCGCCCGCACCCCCGCCTGGCCCCCGAAGCCCGCCCCGAACTGATGCCCGGCGGCGCCAACGCCGAACAGGCCCCCGTCGACCGCAAGCTCTTTATCCCCGAGCCAACCCCGCTCTAGCTCGGTCACTCCGGCTCGGTCATCCCGAAGAGATCTCCGATATGTGCTGCACCTCACGCTCCGTGCACCCCAAACCCCGTGGATCCAGCACATGCAGGCTTGAGCGCGGCTTGACACTCGCCGCGATCGAACGCTATACAGCGCCTCCGCTTTTGGGCCTCCCCAGGTCCCAAGGCTTTCCATACCCTTAAATTCTTCCACCTCCCAGGAGGGATCCCGCGATCCTCGACGCTGGCGTAGCTCAACGGTAGAGCACCTGATTTGTAATCAGGCGGCTGCGGGTTCAAATCCCATCGCCAGCTCTCTTATCCTCCCGCCAGACCTGACTTAACTTTGACGACAATTCTCCCGGATGGGTGCCCGAGTTGGCCAAAGGGAGCGGACTGTAAATCCGCCGCGTCACCGCTTCGTAGGTTCGAATCCTACCCCATCCACTCCCCGCGGGAGTAGCTCAGTTGGTAGAGCGTCAGCCTTCCAAGCTGAATGCCGCGAGTTCGACCCTCGTCTCCCGCTCTTGCCCGTAAATTCGAGAAAAACAGAATAATCTCGCCCATGTAGCTCAGTTGGTAGAGCACATCCTTGGTAAGGATGAGGTCAGCGGTTCGAATCCGCTCATGGGCTCTCCAAACACCTCCTCACGGCCCCCAGGGCCTGAGAAAACCGACCTTCAGGCCCGCTCGATGGGCCTTCTTTGTGGAGATCCAGCGCCATGGCCAAAGAAGTATTTGTCCGTAACAAGCCCCACGTGAACATCGGAACGATCGGGCACGTGGATCATGGGAAGACGACGCTGACGGCGGCGATCACCCGCGTCCTCAGCCTCAAGGGTTGGGTGGAGTTCAAGGGATACGACCAGATCGACAAGGCGCCCGAAGAGCGCGCCCGCGGCATCACGATCAGCACGGCGCACGTGGAGTACGAGTCGGAGAAGCGGCACTACGCCCACGTCGACTGCCCCGGC
>NZ_JACCSO010000392.1 GCF_013812955.1 Nannocystis sp.
CCTCAAGGCCGAGCGCGGCACATGGCTGTCGCGCGGGCTCGTGCAGGCTGGCGGCACTTTCGAGACCTGGCCGGGTGAACCCACGAAAGCCGCCTGCGGCAGCTGTGGGTCTAGCTGCGGCTGCGCCCCCTGCCGTCAGAAGCACGCCCACCACGACCACGACCACGGGGACGCGACATGAAGCCGGCCGAGGTCCTCGAGCGGTTGATGCCGCGCTGGCGCGCACGGGTCTCGGCGCGCCATGCACCCGCCGCGGTCGACGGCTTTGTCCGTCGCCACGGCGCGGCGCTCGAGGCCCTCGTCGCGCAGGTGCTGCGCGCCAGGGGTGGGGAGCGGCCGGACAGCGCCGAGGACTTCGCCGCCTACGACCCGATCGTCGCCCGCGAGCGCAAACGCGACGCGGGCACCGACAAGGCGGTGCTCGAGCAGCTCATGCAGCAGGTCGATGCCGACTTTCGCCGAGGTTACCGGGAGCAGCTCATCCTCACCAACTATGGCCTCGAGTACGTCGAGACGCGCGCCGAGGCGATCGTCCTGCGCGCATACGGCTGGGACGCCGTGCCCCTGTTGCTGGTCCGTCCGGCCCTGGCTGTCGTCGCCGCGGGCATGACGGTGGCGCTGCGCGACTGGTTCGGCCGCCTCGCCATCCACCCCGCGCGTCGCGGGACCCTCAACCACCTGCATTTCGACATCGAACGCGTGGAGGCCGAGGTCCAGGACCTGCGCCAGGCCCTGAACCTACCCTACGACACCAAGGAGCGGCTCGCCCGTCACGCCCAGGCCCTGTGGAAGCGGGCGCGGGCGGCCGCCAGACAGCGCGATCCAAGGAGCGCCCCATGAAGACCGCCGAGAACAAATCAGCCTCCGGGTTCCAGAGCCTCGAGGACCTGCGCGCCCTCGTCCTCGCCCACGGCGAGCTTCGTGAGGCGGCCGCGCTGGGCCTTTCGCTCCCGCCACCCTCCGACACCGGTAACGCCCTGCCGCGCCGCAAGGGCGCCCGGACGGGGGCCCGATGAACGCGGCCACCATGCTCGAGACCCTGCTGCCGCGCTGGCGAGCCGCGCTGCCCACCGAGTACGCGCCCGAGTACATCGAGGGCTTCATCCGTCGAAACCGCCGCGACCTCGAGGCCTTCATCGCCCACGCGATGACGCTTCGCCGGGCCAAGCGCGGGCTCATGCCGCGCAGCGCCGAGGAGTTCGCGGCCTACGGCCAGCTCGCCGCGCGCGAGCAGAGGCGAGACCCCGCCAGCGAGGCCGAGGTGATCGCGCGCGTCGCGAAGTGGCTCGACCGAAGGCTCGAGCGGGCCGAAGGCGACGACGCCCGGGCCGAGGTGATGGCGATGGCGGCCGTGTTCGCGGCGATCTTTGCGGAGACCATCCTGCTCGAGTCGACCGGGCGCCAGGCCCTCCCGCTGCTGCTGCGCCGCCCGGTGCTGGCGCTCCTCGAGCGGAATGAGCTCATCGCAGTGCGCGACGCCGCGGGCGAGCTTCACATCGCCCCGACCTTCAAGGGCGATCCACAGGCGCTCCGCGCCCAGGTGATGGCGACGCAGGCGCAGGTCCGGCAGCTGCGCGAGGGCATCGCCGACGCGACCCGCTTCGACCGCCACGCACGCGCACTGTGGTCGCGTGCCCGCGCCGCCGCCCAGCCACCCGCGCCCGTGCGCGAGCTGATACTGCCGCCCGATCACCAGACCAAGGCGTGGCGCACCGAGGCCAACCTCCAGGCGATGCGTCTCGTGCTCGCCAAGGAGCCCGGCGAGCTCACCACCGAGGATCTTCAAATTCTCGCGCAATACTCGGGCTGGGGCGGCCTCTCGATCGAGCGCGTGCAGAAGCTGCTGCCGCCCGAGCTCGTGCCCGAGCCGTTCGGCCTCGTCCACGAGTACTACACCCCGCGCCCGATCACCGAGTCGATCGCCGAGCTGCTGTGTCCGCTGCTGCCCGAGCTCGCCGGCAACGACGGCGTCGTGCGAGCCCTGGAGCCCAGCGCCGGCATCGGTCGCCAGATCTTCTCTTTCAGCCCGCGCCGCTGCCTCGCGCTCGAGGCCGGCGGCCAGATCAAGAAGCTGGCGTGGACCGCCGTCGAATTTTCAAAAGTCAGCGCCACGCTGCTGCGCGCGCTTCGTCCCGACGTCGACCTCTACCACATGCCCTTCGAGCGCTGGGTCCGCGAGGAAGGCCCGCGCTTCCAGGGGACGATCAGCCTCATCGTCGCCAACCCGCCCTACGGCGAGCGCGGCGAGATGGCCCGCGAGGACCCCGACGAGTTTTACAAGGAGAAGCGCGCCTACGCGTATTTCATGCGCCGCGCGCTCGACCTGCTGGTCCCCGGCGGCGTCGGCGTGTTTCTCGTCCCCGCGGGCTTCCTCGGCAGCACCTTGAACCGCGGCCTGCGCGAGAAGCTGCTGCGCCGCCACCACCTGCTCGGCGCCTTCCGCCTGCCGAGCCACGACCCGCGCGGCCGCGAGACCGTGCCGGGCGCCTCGGTCGTCATGGACCTGCTGGTGTGGCGCAGCCGCGGCGGTGAGCTCAGCGAAGTCGACGCCGCCGACCAGTTCATCGCCGACGGCGAGTACTTCAAGGAATTCCCGGGCCACATCCTCGGCAAGGAGGACGCGCCCTTCGGTGGCGACGACGAAGCCGGCGTCGCCCGGAGCTGGCGCTACAAGGTCACCGGTGAGTTCAAGGGCCTCCCGCCGCTCACGCCGCGCCGCGTCTGCACGGCCTGCGTGCTCGGATCGATCGCCCCCCGCGAGGCCGTCGCCTTCCAGTCCGTCGCCCGCGACGACGACAGCGTCCCCGCCGACGTCGACAGCGACCTGCGCCCCGCACTCGAGCTCGGCCGCCGCGTCGGTCGCTACCTCGCCGCGCTCGGCGCGGACGAGGCCGACCGGGCCGCCCAGCTGTGGCCCGAGCTCCACGCCGCGCTCCTCGACTTCGCGGCCAGCTTCGGCAACCCGTGGCGCTCCAAGCCCCTGCGCGCGCTCGCCGAGGTTCGCCAGCGCACCGCTGCGCAGCAGATCCTCTCCGCCTTCGACAAGGCCGGCGACCTCACCCCGGCCCTGCGCGAGCCGCCGGCCGTGACGCCGAAGTACACGGGCCAGCCTGGCGACATCCTCGCCCAGGCCGAGGCGTTGTTTCGCCAGCAACGCGCGCTGACCGTCGCGCAGCTGATGGCCTTCCACCAGCAGCAGGGCGGCACGCTCACGCAGCAAGAGGCCCTCACCACCCTGCTCGCCGCCGACTGGAACCTCGACGGCGACGCGTGGGACCAGCTGCTGCCGCGCGACGCCTACCTCACCGGCTTCAACCTCTGGGCGCGCCACGACCTCGCCGCGGCGCGGGCCGAGCAAGGCGACGAGCAGGCGCGCGTGCAGGTCCGCCGCCTGCTCGAGGCCATCCAACCCGCGGTGTTCGACGACCTCACGGACCTCAACCCGCAGCACGGCTATGTCCCCCTCGGCCTGGTCGCCGAGTGGATCTCCGCGACGCTCAACGGCCGCTACGGCGCCGTCGAGCTCGAGCGCGAGGGCGGGTTCGTGCAGATCCGCGGATACGCCTACACCGACGACAAGGCCCCGCCGATCGCCCCGGAGACCCTGCTGTTCCTCGGCTACGTCAACCACGACGCCGAGCTGTTCCAGCCGCCGCAGGAGCGCGAGCGGTCGTCGTTGCCGCTGACCCGCGAGGAGCGTGCGGCCCGCAAGCAAAACCTCGCCGAGCGTCGCATCGCGCAGGCCAAAAAGTGGTCCGACTCCTTCCGCGCCTTCGTCGCTGCCGACGAGGACCGACGCGAGCGGCTGCTGCACGCCTACAACCGCGTCGCCCGCGGCAACATCGTCCCGACGTTCACGCCCGAGCCCCTCGAGATCGCCCGCTGGGGCACGCAGGCGCCCAAGCTCAAGCTGCATCAGATCGCCGGCGTGCTGCGCGTGCTGTACCAGCGCGGCGGCGGCGTGTTCTTCGACGTCGGCGTTGGCAAGACCTACACCGCGCTGGCGATCATCGCGCGTGCGCGCCAGGAGGGCTGGGTCCGCCGCCCGGTGATCCTCGTGCCGAGCTCGCTCGTGTGGAAGTGGCACGACGACATCCTCTGCACGCTGCCCGACTACCGCGTCACGGTGATCGGCTCGAAGCGTAAGCAGATCAGCCGCGGCGCCCGCAAGGGCCTCATCACGTCCGACACCGACACGCCGCAGGAGCGGGCCCAGAAGTGGACCCTGCTGCAGAGCGGCCAGGTCGACGTCGTGATCCTGAGCTTCGACGCAATGGCGCGGACCAAGATGAACGAGAAGCAGGTGCTCGCCTACGTCGAGGAGGTCGAGGCCGTCTCACGCTCGATCGCCCTGCGCAAGCGGGCCCTCGAGGAGAAGGTGAAGAACGCCCGTCAGGAGGAGAACCTCTCCGAGCGCGAGCGGGCGCTGCTGAAATACGGCGTGCGCGCGTGGGTCGAGGAGATCCTCGCGCTGCCCCCGACTGGCAATACGACCCCGGCGTCGCGTGGGACGAGATCGGCATCGACATGCTCGTCGTCGACGAGGCCGCGGCTTTTAAGAACCTCTACAAGCCGCAGGCCCGCGAGGACGGTGTGCCGAAGTTCATGGGCGGCGGCGGTGAGGGCTCCGACCGCGCCTGGCAGCTCGACTTCCGGGCCGCTGCCGTCCGCCGCCAGACCGGCGGCGCCGGCGTCGTCCTGCTCACCGCGACCCCGGCAAAGAACAGCCCGCTCGAATTTTATAACCTGATCCAGTTCATCGACCCGACCGCGTTCACGAGGGCGGGCATCCGCGACCCCGAGCAGTTCATCGACCGATTCCTCAAGATCGAGTACCGCGAGGTGCTCGACACCACCTTCGAGGTCACCAAAAAGAGCGCCGTCACCGGTTTCAAAAACCTCGACGACCTGCGCACGATCATCTTCTCGTACGGCGAGTTTCGCACCGCCGCCGAGGTGGGCCTGAGGCTCCCGCGCCCGATCGTCGAGACCATCACGATCCAGATGGACGCCGAGCAGGAGGCCAAGTACGACCATTACGTCGCGCAGATCGAGCAGATCCTCGCCAACCCGAACCCCGAGGGCGGCCAGTCCTACGCGATCCTCGGCCTGCTCGCGCGCCTCTCGCTGATCGCCCTGCACGCGTCCCTCGAGGACGGCTACACCTACAAGACGGCGCTCACGGGCGGCCTGGCGAGCAAGCGTGTCTATCGCGACGGTGAGGCGACCGTGGTCGAGCGGCAGGTGCCACGGCCGACCTACGAGAGCCCCAAGCTGATCGAGTGCGCGAAGCGGGTCGCCGCGAGCCCGCACTGCGGCCACATCATCTTCTGCGAGCCGACCGCGGTCCACCTGTGGATGCGCGAGGTGCTGGTGCAGCACGGCATCCCGCGCGAGCGCATCGCCATCCTCAACGCCGAGGAGACCAAGCCGGCCGATCGCATCCGCATCGCCCGCGAGTTCAACGGCCTCTCCGCCGAGCCGCCCGCGCCGGGCACCTGCTCCCGTCCGAGCGACAGCGCGACGACCCCGAAGTACGACGTCGTCATCGCCAACTCGGTCGCCTACGAGGGCGTCGACCTGCAGGTTCGGACCTGCACGATCCACCACCTCGATCTACCGTGGACCCCGGCCGACCTCGAGCAGCGCAACGGCCGGGCCGTGCGCCAGGGCAACACCCTCGGCACGGTCCACATTTACTACTACTTCGCCGACGGCTCGACCGACGGCTACCGCTTCAGCCTGATCGACGGCAAGGCCGGCTGGCTCGGCGAGCTGATCAAGTCGCAGGTGCGCGACACGAACAACCCCGCGGCCCAGCAGCAGCTCTCGCCGGAGGACATCCTGCTGATGATCTCGCGCAACAAGGAGAAGACGCGCGCGCTGCTCGAGGACAAAAAGAAGCGGCAGGCCGAGGAGGCCCGCGCCCGCGTCGCCAAGGAGGCCGCGCGCCTGCTCCGTCAGGCCGCCGGCCGCTTCCGGGACGCCCGCGTCACCACCGACGCGGAGAAGGCCGCGCGCCTGCGCGACGAGGGCGAGCAGCGCCTGGCCGACCTCGAGCAGGTCAACCCCGAGGCGTGGCCCTGGGCGCCGTGGATGTACGCCGTCCGCGACCTCGATGCGATCGTCCCCGAGGACGGCAGCGCGCCGGTCTACGAGGGGCTTCGCATCGTCCGTCCGCGCGCCGGCGCGCCGGACCAGCAGGACTTCCTCGAATTTGGCCAGATCATCGTCGGCGACGAGGGCGAGCAGATCGGCCTGCGCGCCGCGGGCTCGCCCGGGTGGCAGCTCGTCCGCTACACCGGCGCGCTCAATGGTTCGCCGATCACCGCCGAGCAGCTCCCCCGCGAGGGTGGCCCTGCCTGGCCCGACGACGACGACACGCGCACGGCGGCGGCGATCGAGCGCAAGCTCGAGGAGGTCTTTCGCTACGGCACGTTCGAGGCGATGCGCTGGCGCGGCGCCAGCGACACCTGGCTCGAGAAGTGGTGGCCTCGCTTCGAGGCCCGCATCGCCGAGGGGCTTGCCGCCTCGTTCCGCAACGAGCAGGCGCCGGTCGTCGACGCCGAGGGCCTGGCGATCGCCACCGGCAAAGAGATCCGCGGCGCCCAGATCCTGCCGCCCACCCGCGCCGGCTGGCAGCGCTTCCTCGGTCTCGCGCCAAAGAGCGGCGAGAGCTACACGACGCTCAAGGAGATCGGTGAGGGCTGGTGGGGCCGCAAGATCCCGCAGAACCTGCTCTCGGGCGCGAAGGAGAAGCCCGCCGAGGTCGACGCTGGCGCCGACGCGGAGCCCGAGGGCGCGCCCCCTCCGTCGGCGTCATCGACGACGCTCACCGCCGAGCAAGTCGAGCAGATGCAGGAGCTTCTGCAGCGCAAGGGCGACGCGGATCTCGCCGCACCGGAGGAGCTCGATCGGCGGGTCTTTGAGAACCTCGCCCTCACGCACGCGGCGATGCTCGACGCGCTGGCCATGGGCGGCGCGAGCAAGGCCGATCGCAGCAAGGTCGCGCAGGAGTCCGTCCAGACCGCCGAGCGTGTCACCATCCTGCGGGCCGTCGCTGCGGTCCTGCGTCGCCGCGGGTACGAGGTCGTGCTCGCAGGCCCGACGAGAAGCTCGTTCAACATCATTGGCCAGGGCGGTAACGTGCTGGCCGCCGCGGCACCTGCCGGCGTCGTCCGCTACGCGCCAGATCTGCCCGAGGACGTGCAGTCCGCCGCCGAGCGGGATATCGCCGACGCGCGCCAGGAGGTGAAGGACATCATCCTCGACGAGGCGAAGCGCAGCGGACCGCAGGTCAACGAGACGATGATGCTGGCGGTCTGGCGTCGCGCGCGAGCCCAGACTCCGAGCGCGGCGCCGGCACCGACCGCGGTGTCGCCCGACGTCGCGCCTTCCACGGTCGATCAGGGCATGACCCTCAGGATCCAGCGCGAGGCGACGCCGGACAATCCAGCGCTTGACGTCCAGCAGCGCGTCGCTTCGCTAGAAGAAGCCAGCGATGCGTATCGCCGCGCTGTCGAGGCGAGCGGCGAGGGTGCCTCCACCTTCCCGGCGGGACGTCTCGTGCTGCCGAACGAGACGACGTACACGATCTCGTACAACGGTCGCATTTGGGCAGGAGACCGCCAGGTCTACGATCCGAAGCCGACACCGCGCCAGGACCCGCCCCGCAAGGATGCGAGTCCCCACGAGGACGCACGCAGCGCCCTCCAGGCGCTTGGGCTCCCCGCGAAGCGATACGCCCATTTTGCCCGCCGCGCGGAGGAGGCCATCGAGGGCGGCAAGGCGTGGGCCCCCGTCGTGGCTCGCGCTCGACGCGTCGCCGACAAGCTGCACGGCGCCACCAAGACCACCACCAGGCCGCCCATCAAGAAGCCCGAGGCGGGTCCGGCCGCGCGCAAGCCCTCGGTGGACGCGGCGCTGGACAGCTTCAACGCCGAGCCGGTCTGGCGCGTCCAGAAGCTCCGCCCCCGTGCCAACGGCTTCGTGCTCGCCGTCTACCCCGAGGGCGAGGACATGGACGCTGCCGTGGCCTCGGTGGACGTGGTCCACGGGGAGATCGACGACGTCCGCTGGCTCGACGATCGGCTCACCCAGAACGACCGCGACAAAATCACCGAGCGCCTCGATCGCGCGCTGTGGGCCGCCTTCGGTGAGGCGGACGACGATGATTCGGAGGACGACGACGCACAGCCGCCGCCGTCGCCTCTGCAGGAATTGATCGACCTGATGGATCGCCGCAGCGTCGCCCTGGGCGCGCGCCCGGCGATCACCGGCAACCTCAAGCGAAGCGACGGCTACGGCCACATCGCGGAGGCGTTGCGCGACCTCGCCAGGCCGATCGGACCCGACGCCGACGAGCTGCAGCGCTGGCTCGAGTCCGAGGATCTCATGGGCGCGGGCGAGGTCGTGGGGCGAGCCCGCGGCACCGAGCCGATCGCGGTCCGCCAGCTCATGCGCGAGCTGTGGGGCGGCGTCTTCGAGGTGCTCTCGCTCGAGCAGGTCGCGGGCCGCGCGGGCGCCCTGCGTCTGCCCGACGAGGCGATCTTCCGCGAGGGCGACGGCAGCGCGCTCGTCCTCCAGCGGCTTCGCCAGGGCGAGCGGGTGGTCCTTCGCCGCATCCGCGTCCGCGTCGGCGAGCCGGACGGCGACACCGGCGACGTGACGATCGAGGACCCCACCGACCGCCTCTCCGCCGGCGACGACGTCCACAAAGCCGAGCGCTCCGAGCAATTCCTCGTCGACCTGTACGGGAAACTGGGCGCCTTCCACGACGACCTCGAGCGCGCGCCCAAAACCCTCCAGGACGTGCGGATGCTGCTCTACTGGGCCGCGGTGATGCTCGACGCGCCGCTGTGCCAGGGCGAGGTCAAGGCGCGGGCCGCCGCCGCGTTCACGCAGGCGAAGGCGTACCACGACACGGCCCGGCGCCAGCTGCTCGAGGGCCGCAGCGTCGACGCGGTGCGCCGCATGCATGAGGCCATGCGGCGCATCAGCACCGCCGCGGCCGAGATCGCCAGGAGCTGCGCCGAGGGCCAGATCGACATCGGCGTCACGCCGCCCCACCTACCGGTGCGCCCGGAGGACAAAGCGGAGATCGAGGGCACCCAGCCGGAGACCAGACCATGACCGACGAGGAATTCCTGCGACAGCATCAAATCGACCTCGAGCAGCTGCGCGGCGAGCAGCGGCTCCTGCACAAGCGCCTGGCCAACGACCTTCGACGGATCGCGCCGCTTCGCGGCGGCCTCAGCGGCCTGACCGGCGCCCTCGCCTTCGGGCTCGGCCTGAGCGTGGCCTACCAGCTCGCACGGAGATGAACCATGGCGGACAAGTACACCACGACCCAGCGGGCCATCGACAACGTCCTCTTCGACCTCGTCGACGCCCAGCGGACATTCTCCAGCAACTACGGCGAGGCCATTCCAAGCCTTCGCCGGTCGCTGATCCAACAGGTCACGCTCACGACGGCCGCCGGCCTGGTTCTCGGGGGCCTGATCGGCACGATCGCCGGCCTGAGGAGGCGATGACCATGGCCCGCTCGGATGGATGGGAGACGCTGACGATGGCGCAGGGCGACCCGGCGCCCGCCTGGCCGCTGCCCACGGTCCCGCCGAAGTTCGCCACGTGGAGCATCGGCGGCGGGCGACCCTACGGCTGCGCCGCCGACAAGTGCGAGCGCTGGCACGCGGGCATCGACCTCACGAATGCGCCCGACGGCGCGCTGATCGTCGCGCCCGAGGACGCGCTCGTCGTCGGCATCGATCGCGGGTGGAGCGAGGGGTCGAAGGCCGCGTTTTTGCGCACGAACACCCACGTCTTCCTCGTGCTCGGCGGCTTCAAGCAGGGCTCGCACAAGGAGTTCGGGATCACGGCGGGTCAGCAGGTGCGCAAGGGCGACAAGCTCGGCCGGATCCTCGGCTCCTACGGCATGATCCACCTCGAGACCTACGCCGCAGAGCAGCGCACCGCCAACTCGGTGTGGTGGAAGGCCGAGCCCCCGCCGGACGGGCTCCTCAATCCGACGAATTATGTCGAGCGCATGGTCGGCGAGCGCGTCTCGCTGGTGCAGACGCGCCAGCGCCACGAGGCGCTCAAGGCCCTCGGCTACTTTACCGGCGACGTCGCCGGACCGTGGACCGCGGCCTCCACGGAGGCCCTGCGTACCGCCCAGCAGGCCCTGGGGGTCGGTGTGGATGGCAAGTGGGGTCCCGCGACCGAGGACGCAATTCAAGGTGCGCTCGCCGCCAAGCAGGGCTGCTCCGCGAACGGTTGCGCCGTGGACGAAGGCGGCGCCCTGGTGCACGGCGGCGGGGTCGGCCGGCTCGGCTGGCTGGTGATCGGTGGGATGGCGGTGGCCGGCGTCGCGGTGGGCGTGGCGCTGGCGGTGCGGAGTCGATCGTAGCGGGCGCGGCCCGCGGGAGGAGGGAGCGATGGACCGGAAGATCATCGAGGCAGGGGTATCCATGGTCAGTCTGATGCTGGAGGAGCTCGCGCCCGCGGAGGAGAAGGCGAGCATCCGGCGCCTGATGAAGCGGATGGCCGGCGAGCTGGACAAGCTCCTCGACGCGCTCGAGGTGAAGGCGCAGCCCGCGATCGCCGACACGCTCCGCGCCGACGCCGAACGCACGCACAAAAACCTCGCGGCGATGATGTCGCTGGCGCTGCAGAACGGCGCGTCCGAGCCACGCATGCTCGAGGAGATCGGCAAGTACCGCGTGCACCAGGCGCTGCTCGAGCAGCACCTCATCCACACCCTGCTGACGCTGCCGAGCGTCCCCGCGGCGCAGCCGGCACGCGGCGACGTCCACTGAGGCCAGACCATGAATCGAACCACGCTTGTCTCGGCGCTCGTGACCGGCTCGGCGCTGCTCGGCGCCGGCTACTTCTACCTTCGAAACGACGCCCGGCTGTCCCGGCAGCGCGCGCTGGCCTCGAACATCATCCCGATCATCACGCCCGTGATCGATCTGCGGGTCGCCGAGGACGTGATGGAGGCGCTGGAGCGCGTCCCCGGCGACGAGGTGACCGTCGTGCTGCACACGCTCGGCGGCTGCGTGACCTCGTGCGTGATGATCTGCAACGCCCTGCGGGCGTTCCCGCGGTCGACGGCGATCGTCCCGTACATGGCGACCTCCGGCGGCACCCTGATCGCGCTCAACGCGACGCAGCTGCAGATGGGTCGCAGCGCCGCGCTGTCCGCGGTCGACCCGATCGTACACGGTCAGCGCGCCAAGCACCTGCCCGAGGAGCCGAAGGACCCCCAGCAGGCGCTCGCGCACGAGTACCAGAACGCGATCACCAACTATCTACGAGACACCCTCCTCGCGCGCCTGCCCGGCATCGACGAGGAGGCGCTATGGACCACGGTCGAGGTGTTTTTGGGGGAACACGCGCCGCACGAGTGGCCGATCCGGCGCGACGAGGTCGCTGCGCTCGGGCTCCCGGTCAGCCCGGCCGCGCGCATGTGGGGCGAGATGGTCGACGCGTACCGAAAGCGGTGGTGGTGATGGTGGACATGACGCAGCCGGTGGTGGCGACGGTGGTTCGTGACGAGAAACCACCCGCCGAGCATGTCGAGGTCGTCGACGGCGCGCTGTGCTCCGAGGCGGAGCTGCAC
>NZ_JACCSO010000396.1 GCF_013812955.1 Nannocystis sp.
GGTAGCGGGCGCGCTGGGCCGCGTCCTGGCCCTGCAGGTCGAGCCATGGTTGCTCGCCGATCAGGCGCAGCGCCATGTCACGGGCTTCCGGGTCGCCCTCGATGCCGAAGCAGGCCTGGTCGAGCAGCCCGCGCGGCAGCTCCCGGCGCAGGCTGCAGATCGGGTGCAGCGTGCCGACCGGGAAGCCGGCCGCGGCCAGCGGCGCGAGGCCTTCCTGGGCCGGCTGCGAGCCCGCCGCGTGCAGCACCGGCACTGGCCGCAGACCACAGGCCGCGACCGCCCGGGCGACCGCGCCGAGGTGCTGATCACGGCACAGGATCCAGATCGCCTTCGGCACCCGCGACACCGGACCCGAGGCCGCGGGGTTGGGCCGCGACGCCATGCCGGGCAGCTCCTCGCTGCCATCGACCAGCCCGCGCGCCGAGATCAGCGTCGAGGTCCAGCCACGGGCCAGCAGCCAGCCTTCCGCGTGGCTGGCCACATGACCATGTCCGATCAACCAGACGTGACCACGCGTGCCCTCGCGCAGGCGGGCGAGCACATTCGCCGGCACCGCCGCCTCGAGCCCCGCGCGCGCGGCCGGATTGTCGGGGGCCGCCAGCCAGCCGCGCACTGCCGTGCTGCTGACCTCGGGCAGCGCACAGCTGCTGGCCTCCGCATAGCCCATGCGCGGGACCACGATCGGGCGAAACTCGGCCTGCAGCTGCTCATAGTTGCGCCAGCGCTGGATCTCACCGTCGGCGACGATGTCGGAGCCGATCACCAGCCGCACCTGAAACGCCGGATACGCCGCCGCCACCGCCTGCAGCAGCTCGTGGCTGTAGCTCGGCGTCGCCGCGTCGCGCGAGCCCGCGAGCTGCAGCTCGATGTCGCTGACCTCGACCCGCGGACCATGCACCGACATCGCCAGGCGCGTCCACGTCAGGCGATCGAGGAACGGCGACATGCGCTTGGCGAACGGGTGCGACCAGCACGGGGCCACCAGCACCTGGCTCGCCAGCCCGCGGGTCAGCAGGTAGGTCGGGATCAGCACGTGGCCGATGTGAGGCGGGTCGAAGCTGCCGCCGAGCACCGCGAGGACGGGTCGTCTCATCATGTTGGCCGGTCCGAATGCTAACGCGGCTCACCGCCGGCGCGGCGAACATTCGCCCGCGAAACCACCCGCTCGCACCCGTCGCGCCCGCCGCCCGCAACGGCGGGTCCTGACGGTGACAGGGCGGGATCGAGGCGCGCCCCCGCGCATGCCACCAGCGGACTCAGCCGATCTTCATGCCGAGGTTCTTGACCAGGAAGCCCCACAGATCGGCCCACTCGTCGATCACCTTGGTGGTCGGCTTGCCCGCGCCGTGCCCGGCCTTGACGTCGATACGGATGAGCACCGGCTGGTCGCCGCCCTGGGCGGTCTGCATCGCCGCCGCGAACTTGAACGAGTGGCCCGGGACGACCCTGTCGTCGTGGTCCGCGGTGGTGATCAGCGTCGCCGGATAGCGCGCGCCGGCCTTGAGGTTGTGCAGCGGCGAGTAGGCGCGCAGCGCCTTGAACTGCGCCGGGTCCTCCGACGATCCGTAGTCGGGCACCCAGGCCCAGCCGATCGTGAACTTGTGGAAGCGCAGCATGTCCATCACGCCGACCCCGGGCAGCGCCGCCGCGAACAGCTCGGGCCGCTGGGTGATCGCCGCGCCGACCAGCAGGCCGCCGTTGCTGCGCCCGCCGATCGCCAGCTTGCTCGGGCTCGTCACCTTGTCGGCGATCAGGTGCTCCGCCGCCGCGATGAAGTCGTCGAACACGTTCTGCTTGTCCAGCTTGGTCCCGGCCTCGTGCCACGCCTCGCCGTACTCGCCGCCGCCGCGCAGGTTCACGACCGCGAGCACGCCGCCCATCTCCATCCACGTCAGGTCCGCGACCGAGAACGACGGCGTCAGCGCGACGTTGAAGCCGCCGTAGCCGTACAGGTACGTCGGGTTCTGGCCGTCCTTTGCCAGGCCCTTCTTGTGGGTCACGAACATCGGCACCTTGGTGCCGTCCTTGCTGGTGAAGAACACCTGCGAGGTCTCGTACAGCGACGGATCGAAGTCGACCTTCGGCTGACGAAACACCTCGCTCTTGCCGCTGGCGACGTCGTGGCGATAGATCGTGCTCGGCGTCGTGTAGCTGGTGAACGCGTAGAACAGCTCCTTGTCCTGCTTCTCGCCGCCGAAGCCCGCCGCGGTGCCGATGCCCGGCAGCTCGAGCTCACGCACCCGCTTGCCGTCCTTGCCGACGACCACGACCTGCGTGTGCGCGTCCTTCAGATAGTTGAGGAAGAAGCGCCCGCCGACCATGCTGACCCCGCGCAGCGTCTCGGCCGTCTCGGGCACGATCGTCTTCCAGCTCGCCGGATCGGCCGCATTCCGATTTCGGGTGTCGACCGCGATCAGCCGCCCGCGCGGCGCCCCGGTCGTCGCCATCAACCAGAACACCGGCCCCTCGTTGTCGACGAGGCCGTACTGCCCGTCGAACTTCGGCAGCAGCGGGGCGACCTTCGCCTTGGCGACCCCGCCCTTGAGGTCCGCCATGAACAGCGCGTTCTTGTCGGCCGAGCCCTCCCACACGCTGACCACCAGGTAACGCCCGTCGTCGGTGACATCGGCGTTGTAGCCCCACTTCGGCTGGTCCTTGCGCTCGAAGACCAGCAGGTCCTGCGCCTGCGGCTCGCCGAGGCGGTGATAGTAGAGCTTTTGATTCTCGTTCTTGGCCTGCAGCGCCGACTTCTCATTCGGCTCGTCGTAGCGGCTGTAAAAGAAGCCCTTGCCGTCCTTCGTCCACGCCGCGCCCGAGAACTTCACCCACTTGATCAGGTCCGGCAGGTCCTTCCCGGTCGTCACGTCGCGGACCCGCCACTCCTGCCAGTCCGAGCCCGCCGACGCCAGCCCGTAGGCCAGCAGCTTGCCGTCGTCGCTGTACGCCGTGCCCGACAGCGCCACCGTGCCATCGGCCGACAGCGTGTTCGGATCCAGCAGCACCCGCGGCTCGCCGGTCAGCGACTCCGACACGTACAGCACGCTCTGATTCTGCAGCCCGTCGTTCTTGCTGAAGAACACGCGCCCGCCCTCGCGCACCGGCAGGCCGTAGCGCTCGTAGTTCCACAGCTTGGTCAGCCGCGCCCGGATCGCGCCGCGCTCCTTGATGTCGCCGAGGTAACCGAAGGTCAACTTGTTCTGCGCCTCGATCCACGCCCGCGAATCGGCGCTGTCCGGCTCCTCCAGCCAGCGGTACGGGTCCGCCACGCGCGTGCCGTGATAGTCGTCGGTGACCGCGTCCTGCTTGCTCGGCGGGTACACGAACGCGGCGGTGCGCGGCGCCTCGTTCGTGCCGGCCTGGGCGCCCGTCGCCTCGCCCGGCTTCTCGCCCTCGGGCGGCGTCGTGGTCGCGGGGCGGCAGGCGAGGAGGAGGCACAGCGCGCTCAGGGTCAGGACGGTTCGGGGCGAGGTGGTGGGCGAGGTGGTTCGGTGCGAGGAGGGTCGGTGCAGCATGGGCTCGGTGCTCGGTTGTAGCGGGTCCGGGCTTCGACCCTCAAGGCCCCTTCGCGGCTTCGCTGCCGCTCGCGCGTCGGCTCACGGCCCTACATCAGCCCATCGAGCACCAGCGGCGCCGGCGTCCTGGTCGCCGCGAGCTCAAACCCTGCGACCAGCTCCTGCGCCCGGATCGCGCGCACCTGCGGCCCCACCAGGCCCACGGATCGCGCCAGCGCGGCCACCAGCGGCTCCGGAGCGGCGCCCGCCTCGCGCAGCGCGCTGAGGTCGGGCGCTCCGTCGCGCTTGCTCAGCTTGGCTCCGCCCGGCCCGAGGATCAGCGGCACATGCGCGTACTCCGGCGTCGGCAGACCCAGGGCCCGCTGCAGGAGGATCTGCCGCGGCGTCGAGTCCAGCAGGTCCGCCCCGCGCAGCACCGTGTCGATCTGCATCGCCGCGTCGTCGGCCACCACCGCCAGCTGGTAGGCCCAGGCAGCGTCGGCGCGGCGCAGCACGAAGTCACCGACCTCGGCCGCGACCGCCTGGCGATAGGGTCCGAGCACACGATCGACGAACTCCACCTCACCCGCGGGCACCCGCCAGCGGATCGCCGCCGGCCGCCCCGGCTGCGTCGCCCCATGGCGACAGGTCCCCGGATACACCGCCTCGCCGGTCGCCCCCATCGTCGGTAATGCCCGCAGCTCGGCCCGCGTGCAAGTGCACACATAACTGTCCAGGCGCGCCAGCGCGGCCGCATACACGTCGGCACGCTCGCTCTGTCGATACGGCCCGAAGGCCCCGCCGACATCCGGCCCCTCGTCCCAGTCGAGGCCCAGCCAGGTCAGATCGCGATAGATGCGCGCCTCCAGCTCGGGCCGCGCGCGCGTGAAGTCATTGTCCTCGATGCGAAGCACCAGCCGCCCGCCGCGGCTGCGCACGTCGAGCCACGCGAGCAGGGCCGTGCGCGCGTTACCGAGGTGCAGCCGCCCGGTCGGGCTCGGCGCATAGCGGCCGCGCGGCACCTGTCCTTGAGACCAGCTCGTCATCTCGTCAGCTCGTCATCCCCGCCACCCCGCCATCACGTCACCCCGCTCACCCCGCTCACGCGTTTCGCGGCAGATAGGCCGGGGGGATCAGCGAGCCCTCACGCTCGTCGGTCCACAGGATCGTCAAGATCCACCAGCGCCGGCCGTCGTTGCGCAGCTGCACGCTGTTGATGCCGCGGTACAGCAGCTCGCCGCCGGCCTCGGCCGCGGTGCGGCTCTCGTAGGTGGTAAACACGTGGGCGATGCCCGAGAACACCTCGGTGCGGCGAAACAGCTCGCGCTCCCTGAAGCTGTGCAGCCCGGTCTCGGCGATCCGCCGCTGCACCCGCGCCACGAACTCCGGCACGCTCATATCGTCGATGCCCTCCGAATGGACCTTGCTGAGCCGCGCATGCGGGCCGCACAGGCTCGCCAGTCGCGGCCCGTCGGGCCCCTCGCCATCGGTGAAGGATACCGCCTCGTACAGCGCCTGGATGATCGCATCGATGGAGCCCACGTCCTCCGGGCGCAGCAGCGCTGCGGTCGTGGCGGTCGTGGCGGTCGTGGCGACGGAGAAATGACCTGACTCGGATGACACCAGGGCCATCATAACAAAAGCGCGCGAGCCGCGGCGCCTTCGCGCAAGAGCGCCGTAAAACCGGCGTTCTCGGGGTTCTGGGGCCACCGGTGATCCCCGGCAGCGCCGCGCTCCCCTGTGCTGCGGATCACCGCTGCCGCCCTGCCCTCGGCCTCGCCGACCTCGCGCCGACCTCGCAGCGCCAGGCTGCGCCCTATCGCTGGAGTTTCCACACAGGTCGCAGGCCCCGGCTTCTGCGCATGGACCGGCTATGTTGCGAGCCATGGCGGACCGCCTCGACATCTCGCAGCGCAAGAAGGACCACCTCGCCCTCTGCGCCGGCGACAACGTCAACTTCCGCGAGAAGACCAGCCTCTTCGAGCAAGTCGAGCTCATCCACAATGCGCTGCCGGAGATGCACGCCGACGCGGTCGACAGCCACATCGACCTGCTCGGCAAGCGCCTCGCTGCGCCGATCATCGTCGCCGCGATGACCGGCGGCACCGACGAGGCCGCGCAGATCAATCAGGACCTCGCGCGCGCCGCGAACACCCTCGGCCTCGGCTTCGGCCTCGGCAGCCAGCGCGCCATGTTCGTCCGCCCGCACACCGCCTGGACCTTCAAGGTCCGCGAGCAGGCCCCCGACGTGCTGCTGCTCGGCAACCTCGGCCTGGTCCAGGCGCGCACCATGTCGAGCGCCCAGATCATCGAGCTGTGCCGCGAGACCGGCAGCGACGCGCTCTGCATCCACCTGAACCCCGCCATGGAGATCGTCCAGCCCGGCGGTGATCGCGACTTCTCGAGCGGCCTCGACACCATCCGTCGCCTCGTCGCCGAGCTGCCGATCCCGATCGTCGTCAAGGAGACCGGCTGCGGCCTGTCGCGCGGCGTCGCCTCGCTGATCAAGGCCTGCGGCGTGCACCACGTCGACGTCAGCGGCTCGGGCGGGACCAGCTGGGTCGCCGTCGAGGCCCACCGCGCCGTCGACGAGACCGAGCGCCTGCTCGCCGACGAGCTGTGGGACTGGGGCATCCCGACCGCCGCCTCGCTGGTGCAGCTGCAAGGACTCGGCCTCCAGGCGATCGCCACCGGCGGCGTGCGCAGCGGCACCGACATCGCCAAGGCCCTCGCGCTCGGGGCGGTCGCGGGCGGCCTCGCGGCCCCGGTGCTCAAGGCCCACCGCGCCGGCGGCTACGACGGCGCCCTCGCCTTTCTCCAGCGCCTGATCCACACCGTGCGCAGCATCATGCTGCTCACCGGTTCACGCGACGTCGCCGCGATGCAGCGAGCCCCCCGGATCCTCGGCCCGGCCCTCGCCCGCTGGGTCCCCTGATAACCATGCCGATCCCGCTGCACGAATCCGCCGAGGCTTGTGGCAAGGTCATCTTGCTCGGCGAGCATTCGGTGGTCTACGGCCACCCCGCCGTCGCCGCCGGCCTGCCGCAGGGCCTGTGCCTGCGCGCCAGCCCGCGCGAGCGCCCCGACCTCCCGATCTCGCTGGTGATCCCGCAATGGGAGCTCGAGCTCGAGCTGCACGGCGACAGCGATCACCCGGTCGTGCGCGCCTGCCTCGAGGTCCTGACCCACTGCGAGGGCCCGCTCACCGGC
>NZ_JACCSO010000416.1 GCF_013812955.1 Nannocystis sp.
CCTCGAGCGCGACGCGCCCGGGAGCATCGAGACGGGGGACGCGCTGCGCGGTCTGGCCGGCGACCAGCTCGCGCTCGGCGAGGCCCCGGCCGCCCAGCTCACCCTCGGCCGCGCGATCGAGATCCACACCAACCAGGCCGAGGCCCACATCGAGCTCCACGAGGACCTCCTGCTCGCCGTCGACCTGATGATCGCCCTCGAGCAAAAAGACGAGGCCATCATCGTCGCCAGCGACGCATACAGCCAGGCCCTGAGCCGCTTCGGCGCCGACACCCTGCCCCACGCCGAGGCCCTCCTGATGGTCGGCGCCGCGACCATGATCTCCGGCGACCGCGACGCCGCCCTCACCGTCGTCAACGATGCCCGCGTGATCCTCGAGCGCCTGCAGTCGGAGCGCAGCGACCCGAGCTTCCCCGTCAGCGCCCGCGCGCTCCGCCGCAGCGCCGCCCTCGTCGCCGCCCTCTCATCGCCTGTCGCGCCCACGCGGCCCGCCACCGAGTGAGCTGTCCCCACGGACAGGTGCATGCCGCGCGCGATCACATGCGCCGCGGACAATTGGTCGGCTGTGCAACAAAGGTTCGCGGGGCCGTGACGATCTCGCGACCTGTGATCGACATCACGCATCGTCGCGTCGCGAGCCACGCAGCGGAGACATGTGGGGTGTCCTGGGTCCGCACAGATCCGCCGCGGACTTGAGAAACGGCGGCGCACCGGGGTACCTTGCGACACCCCCTGGTATGGCCCGCATCTCACCTCATCCGACGGTTCACGCGTCCGAGCTCGAGCGCCCGCGCGGGCTCATGGGCTTTCTCCGCGACTTCCACAACAAGACGATCCTGTTCCGCGTGGGCGACTGGATCATCGTCACCTACGGCGTCATCGCGGGCATCGCGTTCCTGATCGGCCTCACGACGACGACCTGGTACATGTCGATGCTCGGGCAGGACCCGGCGGTCATGGCCGCGATGTTCCTGTTCTTCGTCATCCCGTCGATCCTGATGGTGTCGCGGCTGACCAGCATCATGCTCGAGTGGCGCGAGCTGTTTCGCAAGCCGATGCAGACCCTGCTCAAGCCCGGCTACATGCTGCACGGCGGGATCTTCGGCGGCATGATGGCGATGTTCGGCTACTCGATGGCCACCGGCCTGAGCATGCCCGCCCTCTTCGACGCCGCGGGCTTCGCCATGCCGCTCGGCGAGGCCATCTGTCGCCTCGGCTGCTACGTCTACGGCTGCTGTTGGGGCAAGCCGACCGGCAACAACTTCGGGGTCAGCTACACCAGCGTCCACAGCAAGGTGGTCCGCTTCCGCCCCGACCTGCACGGCGTCAAGATCCACCCGACCCAGATCTACGCGCTGACGGCCCACCTGATCCAGTTCACGATCTTCTACGCGCTGCTGCCCTACAAGCTGTTCGACGGCATGTTCGCCGCGCTGTACCTGATCACCCACCCGCTGATCCGCGTCGCCCTCGAGACCTTCCGCCAGGACGACCGCGGCAAGGTCGGCAGCTGGACGCACACCCACATCTACAGCCTGATGATGATCGTCATGGGCCTGGGCATGCTCGCCTACGGCCTGTCGAGCGCCGGCACCAACATCGCCATCAACGTCCAGTTTCGCTTCATCCACACCCTGACCTGGGGCCCCGCGATCCCCTACTTCATCTTCACCTTCATCGCCGCCTGCGCCGCCTTCGGCGTCCACTACAAGGCCGTCGGCTCCTGGATCAGCAAGCCCTCCGGCGGCGTCACGCCGCAGGTCGACGAGCTGAGCATGGGCGCGGCCGGCCGCGTCGACGGGCTCACGGACGACGACTGCTGCGACCACCAGCACTGACCGCCGCGGCTCCGTCGTTGATGCGCACGGGAGCCCTTCGGGGCTCTCGGCCGTTAAGCAACCGGGGGCCGGCGGGCGGGGCGACCGAGTCTAGCGCGAGACTTATCGCCCTCCCCACGCCTGCCAAGGACCTACAAGCGGCCCGACCTCGAGCGCTGACCGACGCGAAGCGCCCAAGATGCTGGTTGAAGGGCTTGCGTGTCTCTGTTATTGCCGCGCGAGCCGTGACAGAACCATTATCCTCCGACGCTCTGGCCGCCGAGGTGGCCCGGCGCCGCACCTTCGCCATCATCAGCCACCCCGACGCGGGCAAGACCACGCTGACGGAGAAGCTGCTGCTGTACTCGGGGGCGATCCAGCTGGCCGGGGCGGTGCGGGCGAAGAAGGCCGGGCGCGCGACCACCAGCGACTGGATGGAGATGGAGCGCGAGCGCGGGATCTCGGTCACGACCTCGGTGATGAGCTTCGAGTACCCGCATCCGGAGCTGCCCGCAGAGGACCCGCCGGTGCAGGTCAACCTGCTCGACACGCCCGGCCACGCCGACTTCGGCGAGGACACCTACCGGGTGCTCACCGCCGTCGACGCCGCGCTGATGGTCATCGACGGCGCCAAGGGCGTCGAGGAGCGCACCGAGAAGCTGATCGAGATCTGCCGCCTGCGCGACACCCCGGTCGTCACCTTCGTCAACAAGTTCGACCGCGAGTGCCTCGACCCGTTCGACCTCATGGCCGAGATCGAGAAGAAGCTCGGCATGGCCTGCGTGCCGCTCACCTGGCCGGTCGGCACCGGCAAGCGCTTCAAGGGCGTCTACGACCTGCAGCGCCACCGCATGTACATGTTCGCGGCGCAGGGCCACCACCGCATCCAGGAGGGCATCCTCGTCGAGGGCCTCGACGACCCGCGCCTCGACGAGCTGCTCGGCGACCAGGTCGAGGAGCTGCGCATGGCCGCGGAGCTGCTCGGCGGCGCCAGCCAGCCGCTCGACCACGCGGCGTTCCTCGCCGGCAAGCAGACGCCGCTGCTGTTCGGCTCGGCGATGAACAACTTCGGCGTGCGCGAATTGTTGGAGGCGTACATCCGGCTCGCGCCGGGTCCGCTGCCGCGACGCGCGGTGACGGGTGCGGCGGTGACGACCCCGCCGGCGCCGGGCGAGCCGGTGCCGATGCGCGAGGTGGTGCCGACGGAGGAGCCGTTCAGCGGCTTCGTGTTCAAGATCCAGGCGAACATGGACCCGCAGCACCGCGACCGCATGGCGTTCTTGCGGGTCTGCTCGGGTCGCTTCGAGCGCGGCATGAAGGCGTTTCACTGCCGGCTCGGCCGCGAGGTCGGGCTCGGCAACGCGACCACCTTCCTCGCGCGCGACCGCGAGATCGTCGAGGCCGCCTACGCCGGCGACATCATCGGCCTCCCCAACCACGGCACCATCAAGATCGGCGACACCTTCACCGCCGGCGAGCTGCTGCGCTTCACCGGCATCCCCAGCTTCGCACCGGAGCTGTTTCGCCGGGTCCTCCTCAAGAGCCCGCTCAAGGCCAAGAGCCTGGCCAAGGGCCTCACGCAGCTCGCCGAGGAGGGCGCCATCCAGGTGTTCAAGCCGTTCCTCGGGGCCCAGTTCGTGGTCGGCGCGGTCGGCCAGCTCCAGCTCGAGGTCATGAAGCACCGACTCAAGAGCGAGTACGACGTCGACGCCGACTACGAGGGCGTCGAGTACAGCACCGCCCGCTGGGTCACCCCGAAGACCGAGGGCAAGAGCCGCATCGAGGTCGCGAAGTTGATGGAGAACTTCCACACCCGCAACCAGCAGAACCTCGCCACCGACAGCCACGGCGACCTCGCCTACCTCGCGCCCAACCGCTGGAACCTGCAAAAGGTCGAGGAGCGGTTCCCCGAGGTCCGCTTCTCCGCGACCCGCGAACACACCTGAGCGCTCAGTTCTCGAAGCAGTACAGGCGCGCGAAGAGGTTGCAGTTCCTCTCCTCGTAGCGGGTCCACCAGCGCTCGTCTGTCCAGGTCTGTAGATCCGGCGAGTCCGGCGGGAGGCCGTTGCTGCCGACGACCCCCTTCAAATTGAAGAGCTTGGAGGACCACTGCGTGCAGTGGTGGTCGTCCGGCACCGCGACGCCGGCATGGGTCGTGTGGGTCCAGACCCGCCGATCAAAGAGCGTCTCGAGCGTGTCCGTGAGGGTGATGCCGACCTTCGGCCCGTGCAGGATCAGGTCCTCGAAGCTGGCAGCCACCTCGACGCCGCTGCGCAGCACGTAGGGAGTCGCGGTGAACATCGCCCCGTGCGCGAAGGTCGTCGCTGGCTCGCTCACGGAGTCGCTGATCCACGCCCGATAGGTGTGGGCGCGTCCGGGGTCGAAGGCCTTGGCCAGCGCCTGACACTTGAGGTCGGCGCCGGAGACCCCGCCGAGATCGCCGGTGTAGGTCTGCGACGAGAGGAACACGATCCGCCCAGCGAAGCGGCAGGTGGCCGCACAGGGTACGGCTTCGCTCTCTGGATCGACGGCCACGCCCGGATCGCAGAGCTCGTCGCCAGGGTCGACCTGCCCGTCCCCGCAACGAGGGCCCCACAGGCAGGTGCCCGGGGCGCAACCGCCGTATGCGTTGCTGTTGCCGGCCCCGAGGTCGCAGTCCTCGACGCCGGCATGCACGTACCCGTCACCGCAGGCGGCGAGCACACAGGTCGGCAGGCAGGCTGCGTCCTCACGATTGCCGGCGAAGGAATCGTCGCACGCCTCGCCGGGATCGATGACACCGTCGCCGCAGCCCGGCGCGGCCTCGCCGGTGCTCGCGGCCCCGCTGGTGCCGCCCGGTTCGTCACCGCTCGAGCTGTCGTCCGCCGGGGATGGGTCACCGGTGGTTGGCGGGGCGGTCGTCGGGGTCGGCCCGGTCGTCGGGTCGGACTCGGCTCCGGTCGACGCAGCGAACGGGGCGCCGATGCCCTCCTCGGGCGCACACGCGACCAGGAGCACCAGCACGAGATGCATCAGAGATCTTGAACGGCGCATCGCTCACTCCTCCTCGCTCGGTCGAGCGCGTCACATCTGCTCGAAGCAGTAAATGGGCTGTTCGCCCCCGCAACTTGTGGGGTTGGTATCCGTGGCGGCCATGGTCCACGAGGGCGACGTCTCGCTGCTCACGCCCCAGTGGACGGCGTGCTGCCCACCGTTATAGGTCCAGTCGAGGCAGTGGTTCGCGCCCTCTGCGGCGCTCCCGTCCGGGTTGGTGCCGGTCCATACGCCGGTCTCCTGGGTCTCGCTCTTCTCGGTGACGTTGATCGGGTTCTGCAGCTCGCCCGCGACCAGCGCCTCCCAGTCGTCGGCCACCAGCAAGCCGTTGACGAGCTCGTAGCGGCCGCGCCCGTGCACCATGCGGTCCTTCGCCGAGGTCTTCGAGTCGCTCATCCAGGCCTTGAAGGTGGCGAAGTTCTTTAGCCCGGCCTGCTGCGCCAGCGAACGGCAGCGCTGGTCCGCCCCGACCAGGCCCATGAACTGCCCGGGCTGGTACGAATCGGAGGTGACGAAGACAATGCGCGTGCGGCCGCACTCGTGGCAGCCGTCGCCGGGCACGAAGTTCTGGTCGTCGCACTCCTCTAGCCCGGCCCGCACGTAACCATCACCGCAGGTCGCCAGGACGCAGGCGCTCAGGCAGGTGCCGTCGTCCGCGTTGAGGCCGAAGCCGAGGTCGCACTGCTCGCCCGGATCCAGCACGCCGTCGCCGCAGATCGGCATGTCGACGGCGGTGCTCCCGGTGCCGCTCGTATCGGCCTCGCCCTGGCTCGCCTCGCTCTGGCTCGTCTCGGCCGCTTCGCTCGCGCTCTCGCCGGTGCTGCTCGCAGCGGCGCTCGTGTCCGCGGACGTCGAGCTCGCGGCCGTCGTCTCGCCGGTCGAGCTCGTGGTTCCGGGAGCCACCGGTGGGTCGACGCAGGCCGAACCCAGCAGGACGAGCAACACGCCGAGACGCCGGGGGTCGTTCAACATCCGCCGACTATAAGGCTTCGCGCGAAATTATGGCCAGCGACGCCGGCATGGGCGCGTGCGCTGGTCAACGCCCGCAGAATCGGTAATACAGGATACAGTATTTACGTCGCACAACACATCGAACGCTGATCAGAGGTCCTGGCGGGCGAGGGTCCACATACCGAGGGTCATGGCATGGAGGTCGCCTGTATCACAGCGATCCAGGCGGGCCTGGGATTATCCCCACAGCGGCCCGGCCGGCCACGGCCTCGGGGACCGGCCCTGCGCTACGGCATCAGCGGAATTCCGAAGATCGCGAAGAGCACGCCGGCGAGGGCGAGCAGCAGCAGCGCCGCCTTGATCACGTAGACCACGCACAGCGCCCGCAGGCCGCGCAGGAGCGCGTCGACTGTGCCAGTGCGGGCGACCGAGAGCAGCGCCAGCGCGGCGACGACCAGGCAGATCCCGAACGCCAGCTCGATCAGCGCGCCCAGCCACTGGATCCCGAAGATCAGCGGCATCAGCCGCAGCATCTGCGCCATCGGCCACAGCTCGATGAACTTGAGCACGCTGGTGATGAACATGATCACGCCGACCGGCAGCATCAGCATCGCGGTCACCCGGATCGTCGAGCGCTGCGCGGCGGTGAATGGGATCGTGCGAGCTTCGCGGGGCATCGTTGTCTCCTCTCAGTCGAGCTTGTCGTAGAGGCCCCACAGGGCGAGCAGCAGCTCGATCGTGAACACCACTTTGAGCCGGCGAAACGCCGACGCCAGGAACTCTTGATCGTCCTCGTCCGGGCCCGCGACGCGCCCGATCGTCTCACCCGCCTCGCGCAGCATCACCCCCTGCCAGACCGGCAGCGCCACGTAGGCCAGACCCAGCGCCGTCACCACCAGCCGCGTCGCGCCGCCGCCGATGATCGCGCCCAGCGACGGGATCAACGCGACGAGCATCCACAGCAGCGCGAGCCCGGCGGCGACGATCTGGATCATACCGACGATGCCCAGCGCCGAGGCCAGCCATCGCATGCTGCGCTCCTCGCCCGGCTCGAGCTCGACCCGCGCCAGGCCCGGTGGATCGTCGATCTCCTCGTCCATGTTGATCACGGTACCTGAGCTTCGTGACCGCCCACAAGGCCCGCGCTCCGGGTCACTTTCGCTCGGAGATCGTCCGCGCCGATACCCTGGGTCCGCTGTGATGCGCCCACGTTCAAGGCAGCGTGTACTGGCTGAAGAACGCCCACATCTCGTCGTTGGCGGACAGGTCGGTGCTCGCGGCCCCGAACGGGCAAAATGCGTTGCCCGGCCAGCAGTGGCCCATGCCCTCGAAGGTGCAGAACACCACCGAGACCTCGGCGTCGCAGATGTCGTGCTGCAGGCAGGAGGCGGCGCCGTTGCTCTTGCCGGGCTTGGGAGCGTCGTCGCACAGGTCGCGGGCGCTCCACTCATTAAAAGTCTGCTCGGCGCTGCCGAACAGGCCGCCGCCGTTGTAGGCGACGAGCGGGTCGAGGGTGCCGTTGAACATCATCACCGGGACCGGGCGGCTCGGGGAGCAGGTGTCCATGCCGTTGACGGCGGAGACCGGGGCGACGGCCGCGAACAGGTCGGCGGCCTCGCAGGCGAGGCGATGCGACATGAAGCCGCCGTTCGACATGCCGGTGGCGTAGATGCGGCGCTCGTCGATGCAGAGGGTGAGCTCCAGCTGGGCGACCAGGGCGCGCACGAACCCGACGTCGTCGATGTCCTGATCGATCGCCGCGCCGCAGCAGGCGCCCGCGTTCCACGAGCTCTGCACGCCCTGCGGATAGACGACGATGAAGCCCGCGGCGTCGGCCTTCGGGTTCATGCCGGAGAAGAACACCTGCTGGTCCGAGTTCGAGGTCAGGCCGTGGAAGTTGAGGACCAGCGGCGCCGGGGCCTTGAGGTCGAGGCTCGCCGGGATGTGAACCAGGGCCGTGCGCTTGAGGCCCCCGTGCATCACCTGGATCTTGTGGTCGCCGGCGGCCAGCGCCGCCGGTGCACAGGCGATCGGCTCACCCGTGCTGCTCTCGCCCTCGCCCGTGCTCGCCGGCTCGTCCGCGCCGGTGCTCACGATCGCGCCGGTGCTGGTGCTCGTCTCGGGCTCGCCGCTGCCAGTCCCGGTGACGCTCGCGCTCGTCATCGACCCCGTGCTGGTCGGCTCACCCGCGGCGCTGCTCGCCGCGCCGGAGCTGCTCCCCGAGCTGCTATCCGCGCTCGTGGCCGCGTCGTCGGGGCCACCGCAAGCGCTCGTGCCGAGCGCGACTGCCAGGAGGAGAGTTTTCCGCATCGCGCCATCATAGCGCCAAAATAGCCGCGCCAAAATAGCCGAGCCGGCCCTGCCGACCCAACCGAGTCGCGTTCGCGTCGTCGATGGTGCGCCGCCAGCTCTCGCGCTTTGCAGGATTCAGGAGCACGATTGTCGTTGATGGCGAGGCCGCGAAGGGATACGTTTTTGCGAATCTGTCGATGCTTTACTCGCGGCCCGCTTCGTCATCAAAACAACTTTCGTCGGCACGCGGCCTCGCCACGTCGCTCGTCTGCGCCGTATTGCTGGGCGCCTGCGGCGGCGGCGGTGAGAATGACGACGCCGGTGCTTCGACCACCAACGTCGTGACCACCGTCGATATGACCATGGGGACGACGGGCACGAGCCCCAACCCCACCGAGACCGGTGACCCGTTCCCGGGCTGTGACGGCATCGACATCGCGCAGGACGGCGTGCTCGACCTCGACATCGCCGTCCTCGAATATGTGGTCGTCACTGGCAGCATCCGCGTCAACGGCGGCGCCCTGCCCGACGCCGACGGCTCGCGCGGCGCGATCGTCTTCGAGACGACGCCCGCCAAGGGCCCGCCGAGCGTGTTCACCTACACGCTCGACAGCGCGGGCGCCGAGGACTATTCGCTGGTCCTGCCCGCGGGCAGCGTCACCGTTCGCTACCTCCCCGACGCGGGGCTGTGCGCGGCGAGCCCCGAGGGGCCGCTCCCGTGCACCGGCGGCGTCCTCATTCCGACGGTGAACATCCTCGCGGACGGCGTGCTCGACCTCGACATCCCGGCGGTGACGGTCAGCGGCAAGGTCACCCAAAACGGCGCGGTGATGCCCGACGACGTCGGCGATCGCGGCCACATCGAGTTCGTCGGCGCCGCCGGAGAGCTCGTGGCCACCGCCGGATTCGAGGCTGCCGGACCGGTGACGTACGCGGTCGCGCTGTTCCCCGGCACCTACGATGTCAGCTTCGCCGGCAACGCCGCCCTGTGCAGCGAGGGTGCGGCGAAGGTGCCCTGTAATCGCGGAGAGCTGCAGCACGGCGTGGCCCTGCAAGCCTCGGGTGTGCTCGATCTCGACGTGTCGAAGGTCGACGTCACGGGCGTCGTCACGGTCAACGGCGCGGTGGTGCCCGACGGCACCGGCGATCGCGGCGCGATTCGCCTGCGCCCGGCGGCGGTCGAGGGCGGCGGCGAGATCCTCAGCCAGCCCTTCGGCGCCACCGGGCCCGTGGACTACGCCCTGAGCGTGGTCGCTGGCAGCTACGTCGTCGAGCTGGCCGCCAACCCCGCGCAATGCAACGGTGAGCCGCCCGTGACCCCCTGCGTCGGTGGCATCGTGGTCGCCACGGTCAAGCTCGTCGCCTCGGGCGTGCTCGACGTCGACGTGCCGATGATCGAGGTCAGCGGCAAGGTCACGCTCGGCGGCGCGGCGCTGCCGGATGCCGCCGGCGATCGCGGCTCGCTGCTGTTCACCCGCGGCGCCGCCGAGGGTGTACCCGTCGCCCTCGGCGCGGCCGATCCCGTCGATTATGTGCTGGGGCTCATCCCCGGGTCATATACGATCAGTTATGTGGCCAACAGCGCCCTGTGCGACGGCATCGACGCGCCGGCCGTGCCGTGCACCGGCGGGCCGCTGCAGACGCTCAAGCTCACGGCGACCGGTGTGCTCGACGTCGACATTCCGGCGGTAAAGGTCTCGGGCGCGATCACCCTCAACGGCGCGGCCTTGCAGTCGCAGCCGGCGAGCCGCGGGTCGCTGCTGTTCGCCAACGGCGCCGGCTCGGCGGTCGGTGTCTCGCTCGGCAGCGACGGCCCGGTCGACTATGCGCTGACCGTGCTGCCCGGCGACTACGGCGTCAGCTACGTCGCCGACGGCGCGTGCATGGGCGCGCCCGACAACTTCATGCCCTGCGGCGGCGGTGGCCTGCTCGCCGGCATCGGTCTGGCGATGGACGGCGTGCTCGACCTCGACATCCCGAAGATCGCCATCTCCGGCGCTATCACCTACGGGGCCGCGCCGCTGCCGGATCTGCAGGAGTCGCGCGGGACGATCCGCTGGTCCCGACTCGACAACAGCGGCGCCCTGGCGATCGATCTCGGCGCCGACGGGAGCGTGCAATACGACGTCCCCCTGATGCCCGGGCGCTGGATCATCGAGCACGGCGCCAACCCCGAGCTCTGCGCCGACGGCGCGCCCAACTTCCCGTGCACCGACCAGGTGATCCACGGCTGCTCCGCGCCCTGACCCGAAAGTGAAGCCACGAGTATGAGCATGCTGCGACCTTGGATTCCATCGAACGACCCCACCCACTGGTTGCTGCGAGCGATGAATCGATCGCTGCTCATCGTCGCGGGCGTGTTCGTCGTCGCCTGCGGCGGCTCCGGGGGAGGCGACACCGACAGCAATTGCACGAGTCTGGCCCAGTGCACCACCCCGGGCACGAACGTCACGAGCATCACCAGCGCCACGGGTGAGAACCCCACCGGTTCGGCCACCGACGCCACCGACACGGGCGGCGACCCGCCGTCGTGCGCCGCCTGCGGCGACGATCAGGTCTGCATCGCCGGTGCGTGCACCGCGGTCCCCGACCAGTGTCCCTGTCCATTGGAGACCTACTGCGAGCTCGTGACCAGCAAGTGCGTGATCGGCTGCACCAAGGACGCGGAGTGCGACGCCGGTCGGATCTGCGACCCCATCAAGCGCGAGTGCTTCCCTGGCTGCCGTGAGGACAGCGAGTGCGGGGCCGGCGAGATCTGCGAGGGCTTGACGTGCATCGCTGGCTGCCGCAACGACGGCGACTGCGGGGCCATGCAGATCTGCGACGGCATCGTCTGTCGTCAGGGCTGTCAGACCGACGGTGAATGTCCGCAGGGTCAGGTCTGCGACGCCACGGTGTGCCGGGTGGGCTGCACCAGCGAAGCCGACTGCCCGGGCGCCGGAGAGATCTGCGACATCGCCAAGAAGGTCTGCCGCGCCGGCTGCCAGGTCAACGCCGATTGCCCGCTGGAGCAGGTCTGCGACCCGCAGGCCCTCTCGTGCGTGGCCGGCTGCGACTCCAACGCCAAGTGCGGCGCCGGCAACATCTGCAAGGGCGGCCAGTGCACCGCCGGCTGCGCCGACGACAGCGGCTGCTCCAAGGGACAGATCTGCGAGGCGGACAAGTGCGTGAGCGGCTGCAACTCGCAGGACGGCTGCGACCTCGGGCAATACTGCTTCGAGAAGCAGTGCGTGCCCGGCTGTGGCCCGCCCGGCGGCGACGGGGTCGAGGGCATGGCGGAGCGCTGTCCGCTGGGCCAGGCCTGTTACCCGAGCGGCTGCGCCGCGCTGCAGAAGGATTGCAAGACGTTCACGTGCCAGCCCGAGTGTTGGGGCCTGCCGTGCAGCTCGAGCCCCGAAAAGACCTACGAGTGCATCGTCTACTCGCTATTGCCGGGGTGGTGCATGCTGCAGTGCGAGGTCGATGCCGACTGCCCCGCGGGCAAGATCTGCCAGCAGCATGCCATCGAGCCCGGGGATCCGTTCCACGCGGATGTCGGCTACTGCCGCAAACCGTGCAACAGCGACGCTGCGTGCAAGTACATCTGGTCCGACATGAACCTCGAGGACTGCAAGTGCGAGTTCGGGGGCCCGCTCAACGGCAAGTGCTCGTTCAACGGCGAGCAATGCTCGCATCAGAACGGCCAGGCGCCCTGAGCCCGACGCGGGCGGCGGGCGCGACGGCGGATGTCCCTCGGGCGCCGAGCTCCGGCGCCACCGCTCGCTGAACGCGCACCCGGCCGGGCGCGGCGTTCACCAGCGGCTCACAGCCGGGTCGTCGGCGCCGGACCCTGCCAGGTCGCGGCCTCGCCGTCGCCGGCGTGCAGGGCCGCCTGCAGGGCCGCCACGGTGGGCCAGCGGGCCACGGGGGTCTTCTCGAGGGCGCGAAGGATCACCGACTCCCAGGCCGCGGGCACGTCGGGACGCAGCTCTCGCAGGGGGACGACCGGGTCCTGGATGTGGGCCAGGCCGACCGAGATCGGGGTCTCGCCGACGAAGGGCGGGCGACCGGTCAGGGCGTGATACAGGACGGCGCCGAGCGCGTAGACATCGGTGCGGGCGTCGAGGGCCCCGCCTTTGACCTGCTCCGGCGCCATGTACTCGGGGGTGCCGATGACCATGTTGGTCGCGGTCATGCCGGCGCTGATCTCGGAGCGGGCGATGCCGAAGTCGATCAGCTTCACGCGCTCGTGGCCGTCGATGAGGATGTTGGCGGGCTTGAGGTCGCGATGGACGATGCCGCAAGCGTGCGCGGCGGACAGGCCCTCGCACAGCTGCACGGCGAGCGGCCGCAGCTGGCTCGCAGGGATCGCGCCGAGCCGCTTGATGCGGGCGGCGAGGCTCTCGCCGGCGACGTACTCCATCGACACGAACAGCAGGCCGTGCTCCTCGCCGAGGTCATGCATGCGCACGACGTTCGGATGCGAGATCTTGCGGGCCAGGGTGGTCTCGCGACGCAGGCGGTCGGCGGCGCTCGGGTCGAGCAGGGCGAGGCCGGCGATGACCTTGAGGGCGACCTCTTCGCCGAGCTGCTCGTCGCGCGCGAGGTAGACCGCGCCCATGCCTCCGGCGCCGAGCAGGCGCTGGATGACGAAGCGACCGGCGACGCGGGTCCCGCTGCGGATCGTGCCGGTGGCGAGGCTGCCGGCCTCGTCGACCGCGGCCGCGATCGCCGGTCGGCCGGCGCTGGGCCCCGACGACAGCGCCGCGAGGCTCTGGGTCGCCAGGCGGTTGAGCTTGGCGTTGAGCTCGAAGTCGACGTTACAGACGATGGTCTCGAGGTTGCGCAGGCGCTGCTCGAGCTCGTTGCGCTGGGCGATGAGGCTGTTGAGGCCCTCTAGCGCCTTCTGCTGCGGCGGGTCGCCGCGCTCGAGCTGCTTCATGCGCAGCTCGTGCGTGTATTTCAACCACCTCAGCGCGACGACCGTGCCGAAGATCGAGGAGAAGATGATGAAGGGAACGAGGATCTCGGCCACGGCGTCGTCCGTCGGTGGCGCAAGATCTCTCGCCCGGGATCAGATCTTCTCGCCGCGGGCGCGGATGTCGGCCAGCACGACCTCGATGCCGCGCTTGTCGATGATCTTCATGCCGTGGCAGCTGACGCGCAGCGACACGAAGCGGTTCTCGCTGGGGATCCAGTAGCGCTTGGCATGCAGGTTCGGCATCGTCCGGCGCCGGGTCCGGATATGCGAGTGGGACACATTCATGCCCGAGAGCGGGCGCTTACCGGTAACCTGGCAGACTTGCGACATGGGGGCCTTCGGAGGAGGCGGGAGATAAGCACCGGACCGCCCGGGGTGTCAAGCCTGACGCAAGCCTCAATCGCGCGAGTTGCGGCCTTTCCACGAGCGCATCCGCACCTGGCCCCTGGCGGCGACCCCATCGCCGTCGGGGTCAGCGCGGCGCGCGGGGGGTGCTACCTTCCTGCCTCCAGGACCGGCCGGGCCGGGCCTCACCGCATCCATCCGCATCCATCCGCATCAGGCGGCATCATCGGCACGCGCGACGTGCCCAGGAGTTTTTGAAGATGGCGACTTCGACCCACACCCCCATCGAGTACAAGGCCAACGACTACTCCACCCTCAAGGGTCTGCACGGCATCACCGACGAGCAGATCGAGGTGCACCTCAAGCTTTACAACGGCTACGTCAACCGCACCAACGCGATCCTCGCCAAGCTGGCCAAGCTGGCGGGCGAGGGTCAGACCGGCGACTCGAGCTTCCAGGAGCTCAAGCGCCGGGTCGGCTGGGAGTGGAACGGCATGCGCCTGCACGAGTACTACTTCGACAACCTCGGCGCGAGCGGCTCGGCGAGCGCCGGCCCGTTCGCCAGCGGCGTCACCCAGCAGTTCGGCAGCGTGGACGCATGGAAGGCCGACATGATGGGCGTCGCCAAGATGCCGGGCGTCGGCTGGGCGATCACCTACCTCGACCCGAAGAACGGGCAGATCTGGAACCACTGGGTCAACCAGCACGAGGTCGGCCACCCCGCCGGCGCCGTGCCGCTGCTGGTGCTCGACGTCTGGGAGCACGCCTTCTCGGTCTATCGCAAGCCGACCGACCGCCCCGCGTACCTCGACGACTTCTTCGCCAACGTCTGCTGGGACACCGTCGGCAGGCGCCTCGCCTCGGCCGCCGGCACCTGAGCCGTCCTCGCCAGGGTCCTGAAACGAAGGATCCCTGAAACGACGCGAGCGCCCGACCCTGACGGGGCGGCCGCTCGCGTCTCGCGTTTGTGCGTGCGCTTACTTGCCGGCGCCGTCGGCGATCCAGGCCTCGATCACGGCGAGCTGGGCCGGATCGAGCGCCGGGGCCCCGAGCGGCATCGTCGAGCCGCCGCCGCCGGCGTCGACCTGGGTGCCGACGACCTTGTGGAACACGTAGCTGTTGTCCGGGTCACCCGGCGTCACGTAGTTCATGCCGTTGCTCGAGGCGACGTTGACCATCGAGGCGTAGGCGTTGTCCGCGTCCATCCCCATCAACAGGCCGCCCGAGGCGCCGCCCTGATGGCAACCACACTCCGACACCATGATCGGTGCCCAGACGTCGGTGGCGAAGCTCAGGCCGGCGCTGCCGGTCGTCGGCTCACCGGTCGTCGGCTCACCGGTCGTCGGCTCGCCGGTCGTCGGCTCGCCGGTCGACGTGTCGGTCGCATCGGTGCCGGCCGTCGGATCGGTGCCGGTCATCGGATCGGTGCCGGTCATCGGATCGGTGTTGGTGTTCGCATCCGTCGCCGTCACGGTGGCGGTGGCGGATTCGTCCTTCTCCGTGCCGCAGGCCGGGAGGGCGAGCAGCAGCGCGAAGGTTGCGGTGGCGGAGAGCTTCATCGGACGGCCTACTTTCGAGTGAATGAGATAAGCAAACGGCGAGGTCGCGCTCAGGGAGCCGCGCCCTCGAGGATCCACTGCTCGAAGAGGTCGAGCTTCTCTTGAGAGAGCGGCGGGCCGCCGAGCGGCATGTTTTGGCCCATGCCGACGTTGATCTGGTTGCCGAGCAGCTTCTGCAGCACGTAGCTCTTGTCCGGGTCGCCAGGCTCGATGCGCTTCAGCGACGAACCGAACGACTGGACGTTCACCCAGGCCGCGTACGCGCTCGCCGCGTCCGTGAACGTCAGCCCGCCCACGCCGTTGGCGTGGCAGCCGCAGGCGTTGGCGATCACCACCGGGTGCACGTCGAGCGCGTAGCTCAGGCCCCCGGGCTCGCCGGTGCTGGTGTCGTCGCCGGTCGTGTCGTCGCTGGCCGTCGACCCGCTCATGTCGGAGGTCGCGCCCGTCATGTCGGAGGTCGCGCCCGTCATGTCGGAGGTCGCGCCCGTCATGTCGGAGGTCGCGCCCGTCATGCCGGTCATGGTCGTGCCGGTCATCGCGCCCTCGGTCGTGTCGCTGCCGGTCGTCGGCGCGGTCGCGGTCGTCTCGGCGTCGGTGGTATCCGCCGCGGTGCCGCTGGTCGAGCCGCTGGCGGTCGCTTCGGTCGCGGTCGCCGGGGTGGTATTGGTGTCTTCGTCCTTGTCCGCGGTACAGGCGAGCAGCGGGAGACAGACGAGGAGGTTAAGGGCGCAGATTTTTGGGAAGTGCATGGGCTAAAATCTCGATCGGTGCGCGATTTTAGTACAGACACCCACGCACGATAGCAAGCGTCGCCCCCATAAAAACGCCGCGGGGGTCCGCGGCGTGGGAGGTCAACGAGGGCGGAGGCTCAGGGCTTGGCGCCGTCCATGATCCACTGCTCGATCAGGGCGAGCGTCGGTTCGTCGAGCGAGGGCCCGAGCGGCATCTTGGCCCCGGCGCCGCCGACATCCATCTGGGTGCCGTTGATCTTGTGCCACAGGTAGCTGTCATCGGGCTCGCCCGGGGCGATCCACGGCAGGGCCACGGTCGGGGACATCTTGTCGACGATGTTGGCGTGCGAGACACCGGCGCCGAGCAGCGGACCGCCGGTCGCCGCGATGCCGCCCGGCGTGTGACAGCCCGCGACACACTTGGTGTCCCAGACCGGCTGGATGTCCATCTCGTAGCTGACCGCCTCGGCCGTGCCGGTCGTGCCGGTCGTCTCTTCCTCGCCGGTGGTCGGCTCGGTCACGTTGGTCGCGGCGGTCGCGTCGGTCGGATCGGTCGCGTCGGTCGGGTCGGGGTTGGTGGTGACCTCCGTGTCGGTTTCGCCGCCGTCTTCGGTACAGCCGGCGGACAGGACGAGGGTGGACAGGGCGAGCTGCGCGGCCCATCGCGCACGCATCAGGAGCGAAGTACAAGCAAGGTTCATGGTTGTCGCATCGGATACCACCGATGCGGGCCATCATCAAGGTCATGAACTGCGCGCGCGGGCGCGATCAATTCATGGCCTGGGGGATCGCCAGCACGAAGGGCTCGATGCGCGCCTCGAAGCAGCGGCCGTCGGGACGGAGCATCATGTAGCTGCCGTGCATCGCCCCGTGTGGGGTCTCCAGGACACATCCGCCGGAGTACTCGAAGGACTCGCCGGGGTGCAGCAGCGGCTGCGAGCCGACGACGCCCTCACCCTCGACCTCGCGTACGCCGCCGCTCGCGTCGGTGATGATCCAGTGCCGGCGCCGCAGCTGGGCCGGTGCCTGCCCCTCGTTCGAGATCTTGATCGTGTATGCGAACACGAAGCGGGCGGGCTGCGACTGCTCGTGCACGTAACGCGAGCGGACGACGACGCGGATCCCCTGGGTCTCGGCGAAGCTGGACACCGTGTCGCCATACCCAAAAAGTTCGCGGGTGCGCAAGGCCCCTCTTCGCCCTTCTCTCGCTCCTCCGCTCCTCCGCTCCTCCGCTCCTCCGCTCTTCCGCTCTTCCGCTCCTCCGCGCCCGCGCTCATGGGTCCGTGAGTCCAGGCTCGCGAGTCGGGATGCAGGCGCCGTCGCTCCCGCGGCCGCGGGCTGCGTGGTACGCCGCGACCTGCGCCGCCACTGCGCCGCGCTCGAGCACCGCACCGTCGGCCAGCGGCTCGTCGTAGAAGCGGTCCGCCAGGCGGTCCTCGCTGATGGTCCAGCCCTCGCGCAGGTTGAAGCGATGGCGCAGCTCGGCGATCCGGGCGACCGCGCGATGCAGCGCGTGCGGGTCGTGGACCACGCCGGTCACCATCGTCAACAGCTCGGCGCCCTCGTGCCACGGCTCCGGAATGGCCCCACGCAGGAACTTGCAGAGGATCAGCGAGTCGAGCAGCGCGGCCAGGTCCTCGGTCTCGATCACCAGCGCGGGAGCGCGCGCGAGCTCGGCGTGGTAGCGGTCGACGCCGGGCCGCAGGTCGGCCTGATAAGCGCCGCTGCGGTTGTGGTCGGCCCCGCGGCTGGCGACGCAGAGCCCGAGCGCCATGGTCTGCATCGCCCGCGGCTCGTAGCCCGGCAGCTCGAGGCCCTTCACGTGGCATGCGAAGGCGGCGCTGCCCTGGCCGATCGCGGACGCGAGCGCACGTGTCCCTTCGGCCAGTAAATCCCCCGGTCCCTCGCGCCGGGCGATGCGCGCGAGCCAGGGGGCGAGGTCATCGCCGAAGCGCAGCGGCCAGTCGACCAGGCCTTTCTCGGCGCACTCCATCGC
>NZ_JACCSO010000427.1 GCF_013812955.1 Nannocystis sp.
CCTCGAGGGCATCGGCCGTGAGGCCGTCGTGCGCCCCGATGGGCTGGTCGGCGTGCTGAGCGAGGGCTTCTACCGCGTGGTGCCCAGCCGCCACGAGGGCCGCGTCTTCGCCGACATCGCCCCGGCCCTGGCATGGCTGAGCCCGACAGGCCCGGACCCCGCGGCCTGGCTGGCGGCGGTGCTGGCCCAGGAGCAGCTCGCGCTCGAGCGGGCGGCGTGTGGCGAGGGGGCGCTGACCGATCTGCTGCGCCGCCACGGCGCGCGCCTCAGCGTCGAGGACGCGGCCCGCGAGCTCGGGGTCTCGCCGCGCACGTTGCAGCGGCGTCTGCGGGTATGGGGCACCAACTTCGAGGCGCGCCGCGCCGAGGTGCTGGTGACGCTCGCGCGCCAGCGGCTGGTCGAGACCGACGAGGACATCAAGTGCATCGCGCTCGACCTCGGCTTCGCCTCCTCTTCGAGCTTCATCGCCATGTTTCGCCGCGCGACCGGAGTCTCGCCGCAAGCATGGCGGATCGCGGCGACCGGCGGATAGTGCCCGGTCGCTCCTGCATATCGCTGTGCAGGAGCGTCCGCGATCCGCTCAGGTGGTCGGCTTGGCCTGGGCCTGCATCTCGGCCTTCATGCGCTCGCCCATCTGCGCGGGGGTCAGGTCCTCCTTGTGGGTAGCGACGCCCCACGTGTAGCCCGACGGGTCGACGGCGGCGCCGTAGCGGTCGCCCCAGAACATGTCGGCGACCGGCATGACGGTCTTCGCGCCGGCGGCGGTGAGCTGCTTGAAGGCGGCGTCGACGTCGGTCGTGTAGTAGTGGACCGCGACCGGCGAGCCGCCGAGGGTGACGGCCGACTTGCAGCCGCCCATCTCCGGGAACTCGTCGCTGAGCATCAGCTTGCTGTCGCCGAACTCGAGCGTGGCGTGCATGATCCTGCGGTCGGGCATGGGCATGCGCTCGATCTCCTTGGCGCCGAGGGCCTGCTTATAAAACTCGATCGCGTCGGCGGCCTTCGGCATGACCAGCGCCAGGGTCACGGTGTGGTACCCGGGCGGGGTGGTCTGCGTGGCCGGGGTGCCGGCGATCTGCTTCCACGCCGGCTCGGCGCCGGGCTTGGCCTTGGCCACCTTGGCCGGCTTCCTGGCCTTCTTGCCCGATGCCTCGGGCGCGCCGAACATCAGCGCAGCGCGCTGGTTGGTCTGCTCGGCGGTGAGCTCCTCGAGGTGCTGGCCGACCGCCCAGCGATGGCCGAAGGGGTCGATGACGGAGCCGTAGCGGTCGCCCCAGAACTGGTCCTCGAGCGGCATCTCGACCTTGGCGCCGGCCGCCGTGACCGCCGCGAACAGGGCGTCGGCGTCGGCGGTGTAGACCAGGAGGCTGGCCGGGGTGCCGCCGAGGGCCAGCGGCGACTTGCTGCCGTCCATCTCCTCGTCGATGAAGACCAGCGAGTCGCCGATCTTGATCTCGGCGTGCATGGTCTTGCCGTCGGGGCCCGGCATGGCGAGCACCTTGGTGGCGCCGAGCGCCTTGACGTAAAAAGCGACAGCCTCGTCGACGCCCTTGACGGTCAGCTGCGGGGTGATCGCGAAGAAGCCGTCGGGGATCGGCTTGACCGCCGCGGCCACGGGGGCGGGCGCGGGCGCAGCTGCGGGCTCGGGCTGGGCGGTGTCGGCCTTGGGCGCGCCGCCGCAGGCAACAAGAGGAGCGATCACGAGGAGAGAGAGCAGTGCGCTGGGGATCTTCATAGGGGGGCGCGGAGGGTTACAAAACCGCGCGCCGATGTCCAGGCGTCTGATCACCGTTCTGGCGATCGAGTGACTCCCAAGACCAACACATCATCACTGGGCGGCTCGGCATACAGCTTCGCCACCAACGCGGCCCGCTGCCGCAGCACCGCGCGCTGATTGATGTAGCCCTTGTCCGTGATCTCTCCGGCATCGAGCGCGGGCGGATCGACGAGCAACAGGGCGCGGCCGATCCTTCGACTGCTGCCCGCGTGCTCGGTGTTGTAAGACTCGAGCGCCGCGATGACCTCTGCACGCACCACGGCATCGGCGACCAGCACATCGAGCGCCGCCGGGCGACCGGTGAGGGCGTGACACCCCGGCAAGCTCGGGAACACCAGCACACCGATCTCCGCCTGGCCCTCGCCCGCGACCACGAGGTCCTGGATCGCCGAGCAGCCGGTCGCCAGCGCGGCGATGCGGACCGCGCCGACGTTCACCCAGGTGCCCGAGGTCAGTTTAAAATCCTCGGCGATGCGGCCATCGAAGACGATGCCCTTGCGCGGGTCACACGGGTCGGCGAGGCGGCCGGCGTCGCCGGTGATGTACCAGCCATCCTCGTCGAAGGCCGCGATGCTCAGCTCCGGCTCGCGCACGTAGCCCGGCGTAATGTTGGGGCCGCGCGCGCGCATCTCGAGCTTGCCCTCGCGCGGGACCAGCTTGACCTCGCAGCCGGGCGCGGGCAGCCCGATGATGCCGGCGTGGTCGATCGGGAAGTGCACCGTGGTGATCAGCGGTGAGGTCTCGGTCGCGCCCCAGGCCGAGGCCATGAACAGCGGCGCGCCGCGGGCTCGCAGCGCGACCGCCTCGAGCCGGGCCCACAGGTGCTGGGGCAGCGCGGCGCCGGCGTAGAACAGCAGGTCGAGCTGCTCGAACAGGCCGACGCGCAAGCCGGCGTCGCGCTCGAGGTAGGGCAGCAGCACGTCGAAGCCGCGCGGCACATTAAAATACAGCGTCGGCGGGTGGGCGCGCAGGTTCTCGGCGGTGCGCTCGATCAGCCCCGGCGCCGGCTTGCCGTCGTCGATGTAGAGCGAGCCCCCGTGGTAGAGCACCATATTAAAATTGTGATTGCCGCCGAAGGTGTGGTGCCACGGCAACCAGTCGACCAGCACCGGCGGTCGCGCGCGCAGGAACGGCCACGACTGCGCGATCGCCTGCTGGTTGGAGCAGAGCATGCGCTGGGTGTTGAGCACGCCCTTGGGCAGCCCGGTCGAGCCCGAGGTGAACAGGATCTTCGCCAGCGTGTGCGGTCCGGTGTTGGCGTGGGCCGCGTCGGCGCGCTCGAGGTCGTCTGTCTCTTCAGACAGCTTATTAAAGGTGATCTGGCCCGGACCGGGATCGCTGGACACCACCGCGGTCAGATCCGGCCGGGTGATCGCCGCCAGGGCGCGCGCGTAGCGGACACCATCGGCCGCGTAGACCAGGCCCGGCGCGACCCTCTGGACGATGTGGCGCAGGTTGACGAGGTCCTGTGAGACCAGGCTGTAGGCCGGCGACACCGGCACCGCGGGCACGCCGACCTGCATGGCCGCGAGCTGCAGCAGCGCGTTGT
>NZ_JACCSO010000729.1 GCF_013812955.1 Nannocystis sp.
CGGCAGGGTCGTCGGCGTGCTGACCCAGGAGCGTTGCATGCGCGCGATCTCAGGATCCATCTTCAACGCCGAGGTCCCCGGCAAGGTCGACGATCACATGGTCGCCGACTTCGTCACGATCGGGCCCGAGGCCGACCTGTTCGCCGTGGTCTCGACCTTTCGCGAGCAAGACCGCCGCCTGCTCGTCGTCGATCACGGCCGCGTGGTCGGCATCATCACCCGCGGCGACGCCCTGCGCGCCCTGGCGGACCTGCGCAAGGTCCGTGACGCCCGCACCGACAACGTCGACATCGAGTCGGTCGCGGTCGGCTGGTCGGCGCTGACCCAGCGCTGACCCGGTGCTGACCGCCGGCATCGAAGCTGTCCCTCAGGACAGGTCGTCAAAGCCGGCCCGACGCAGGGCCGCGGTCGCCAGCGCCGCGAGCACGTCCGGATCCACGCCGATCGCGCCGGGCGAGAGGCGCAGCTGCAGCCCCGGGAACGCCGCCTGGGTCGCCGCCACCAGCGCGGGCAGGTCGCGCTTGATGTGCTTTCCGCCGGGCGACAAAAAAAACGGGATCACGGCGACCTCGCGATGACCGGCCGCGACCAGCTCCTCGACGACGCTCCCCAGGCTGCGACCCTGCTCGAGGGTCGCCACGTACACCGGGCAGCCCCGCGCCTGGGTCCGGATCAGCGCGGCGCAGCGCTCGATCGGGAGCATCCAGTCGGGGTCGGGGCTGCCGTGGGCCAGCAGCACGATCGCGTCGGCCTGCGACCGCTCCGGGACCTCGGGGATCAGCATATCGCTCATATCGGGGCCGCCCGCAGCTCGACCGCGAGGATCGCCTCGTGCGCGCGCAGCCGCTGCAGCAGCGCCTGGCTCGGCTCCTGCTCGAAGGTGATCGTCGCGCAGCCGGCCTCGCCGCCGGCGAAGATGATGTTCTGCATGCCCTGCACGTTGACCTGCTCCTCACGCAGCGCCGCGAACACGCCGGCGAGCACGCCGACGCGGTCGAGGTGGCGCACCACCAGGCTGAAGCGCGCGCTGCGGTCGGCGAGGTTGACGCTGTGGTGGACCACGCCCTGCACGACGTAGTCGTGGATGATGCGCAGGACCTCATCGGCGATCGCCGACTCGGCCTGCTCGGTCGAGGCGCCGATGTGCGGCGTGGCATAGATGTCGGGGTGCTCGGCCGCGAGGCCGCGGTACTCGGCCTTGCTCTCGGCCGGCTCGCCCTCGAAGACGTCGAGCCCCGCGCGCAGCTTCCCGGCCTTGACGGCGGCCAGCAGCGCGGCGTCGTCGACGACCCCGCCGCGCGAGGTGTGCAGCAAGATGCTGTCCGGGCGCATGCACGCCAGCTGCTCGGCGCCGATCAGGTGCTTCGTGGTCTTGCTGAAGGGCACGTGCACGCTGACGACGTCGCTGGTGCGCAGCAGCGCCTCGAGCGAATCTGCCGGGGTCACGCCGAGCTGCCCGCACTGCTCGGCCGACAGACGCGGGCTGAAGCACTGCACCTTCATGGCGAAGGCGCGAGCGCGGATGGCGACCTCACGCGCGATGTCACCGAAGCCGATCAGGCCGAGGGTCTGACCCTTGATGCCGCGCGCCTTGCCGAACTTGCCCTTGTTCCACACGCCCTGGCGCAGCTCCTGGGTCGCATCGACGATGCGCCGGTCGAGGGCGAGCAGCAGACCCATGGTCAGCTCGGCGACCGCGATCGCGTTCTTGCCGGGGCAGTTGGCGACGAAGATGCCGCGCTCGCTCGCGGTCTTCAGGTCGATGGTATTGACGCCGGCGCCGGCGCGGATCACCAGAGACAGGCGCGCCGAGGTCTTGAGCGCGGCCGCGTTGACCACCGTCGAGCGCACCACGAGGATGTCGGCCCCGGACTCGGCGATCGCCGCCGGGAGGTCGCTCTCCCCGAGCTCGGGGCGATATACGACCTCGCCGGAGCGAGCCAGGATCTCCCGACCCGGGGCCGGAAACTTGTCAGCGATCAGCACCAGCATGCGCGCAGAGATATCACAGCCTCGCCATGACCGGGCCCGCCGCGATGCGGCGGTCGGTCCGCAGCGCCGCGATCTGGCGGTCGCACCCGGATCCCGCTATGCCTGAGCCGTGCCTCGCCCGACGCCCCCTGCATGTCCGCGCGTGGCCCCACTGGCGGGCCGCGCGGCGCTGTCCGGCCCCGGACTTGCCTCCGGACTCGGCCCCGATGTTGGCCCCGCGATCGCCAGGGCGCTGGCTGGCCGGCGCGCCCGCTCGCTGGCCCCCTTGCTGGCCCTCTCGC
>NZ_JACCSO010000518.1 GCF_013812955.1 Nannocystis sp.
GCCAGCAGCAGCGCGCCCGCGGTGCCGACTCTGGCCGCGCCGGTCTTGCGCCGGCGCCCGAGCGCGCCGAACACCGCGAGCGCGAGGGTCAGCAGGAACAGCACGCGGATGAACGCCAGCGCCAGGTTGAGCTGCGGCGGCAGCAGGTACAGCTGGACCTGTTGGTCGCGGGTGACGGGTCCGTTCCAGCGCAGGGCCACCGAGCGCCAGGACCAGGCGGGCACGCCCGAGCCGGTCTGGACCACGGTATTGGCGTCGTACTCGCGCAGCTTTTGTTGCTTGCGCATCATCTCCTGGCGATTGACGCGCCGGTCCTTGCCGGAGCTCGAGCTCGACGACTTGCTCTGGACCTGCTCCTCGCCATCGAAGTCCGCCTCGCTCGCGCCCTGGGGCGCCTTCCTGGCGTAGCGGCCCATCTCGCCCTCGTCGTACTTGCCGCCCATCACTTCCTCGGGCTCGGGCGCCGTCACAAAGTCGACGTGGCGCTCCTCGAGCTGGCGGTCATCGGCCTGGACCTTCGCCTTCTCGGCCATCGGCGCGTAGGGGCCGGCATCGAGTCCCCCGAGCACGAAGAAGCCGAAGTTGTCGTGGTCGTGGCGGACCTCGAGCGCCGGGTAGAGGCCGCCGCGGATCTGCTGGACCGTGAACGCCACCACCACGCCGGCCAGCACGATCATCGCGCTCGCGCGGTAGACCCTGACCAGGCTGCGGGCGCGCCCGGCCGGCAGCACGCGCAAGAGCGCCTCGCCGACCAGCACGAAGATCCACGCGCTGCGCGGCGCCATCCACTCCGGGAACACCAGCGCCAGGGTCACCACCGCCAGCGTGCCCCAGGCCCAGCCGAACAGCCGCCCGATCGCCACCGCGATCACCATCACCAGGAAGATGTCGAGCAGCGTCCAGCGCTGCAGCCAGGTGTCGTCGACGTCGTCCACCCCCGACGCGTGCAGCAGCCGCCAGCCCGGCGGCAGGTGCAGCCGACCGCTCACCTGCGCGAAGTCCTGGTCCCAGTCCACCGCCGACAGCGTCATCTTCAGGCCGCCCGCCGGCACCCGCATGTCCGTGCGCAGATCGAGCGTGTTGCTGCGCAGCTCGACGCCCGGCTGGCCCTCCGGCGTCAGCGCCGTGATGAACTGAGGATTGCCCTGCGCCGCCACGTAGCCGAGCTGCGCCGGCTCGTGGACCTCGATGCGGCGCGTGTTGTAGACATCGCCGCGCAGCCAGTCACGGACCGAGAAGCCGCGGCCGTCGAAGTCGAGCCACCAGGTCCGCTCGAGCGTCAGCTGATCGGGTCCACGCTCGATCTGCCCGCGATGGATCTCGGCCAGCAGCATCGCCTCACCGGGGCGCACGCGGTAGGCGGGCAGTCGCTTCCACGCCTCGGGCAGCAGCGTCTGTTGCGGGTCGACCGCGGTCACGCCGCTGAGCTCGACGCGGCGCAGCGACGGCTCGGCCGCGAACGCCCAGATCTCCTCGCTGGCCCACGGTCCCTCGCTGGCCTCGAGCTTGAGCTGCGGCACCGCGCCCGGGTGACGCGCGTCGATCTCGATCACCCAGCGCCCCGGACGGATCTGCAGGCGCAGCCGCCCGTCGGCCTCGAGCCGGGCCGGCAATTCGCTGCGCACCGCCATCGGCACGAAGTTGGCGAGCAGCGCCTTGCCGAGCAGCACCTCGCGGTTCTTGCCGGACGCCTGGACCTCGACCTGGGTCGTGATCGTCAGCGGCATCGTGTCGGCGATGCGGCGGTGCACCACGACCTCGAGCAGGTTCTCCTCGGTGCCCTCCTCCGCTCGCTTTTGCAGCCACAGCACGCCCGCGTTGTCGCGCTGCGGGAACACCACCGATTCGCCGCGGATCTTCAGCGCCAGCAGCCCGGTCTCCGCGGGCACCTGCAGCTTCTCCGGCAGGCTGTCCCACAGGAACGCGCCGCTGACCCGGTAGGTGCCCGGCGCCAGCTCGAGGCCCGGCCGGCCGTCCTTGATCTGCACCACCGCCGGCAGCTCGCCGATCTTCACCTCCTGCGGCCAGCGCTTGTCGTCGCCCGGCAGCGGCACCCAGGCGGTCTCGTGGACCAGCCAGTCCTGCACGAACTCGCCGCGGAGGTCGTCCAGCGCCAGCTCGAGCCGCGACGGCCAGCTACAACGCCGCTCCTGCGTGCTCGCATGCACGTAGGGGCAGGCCGCACCCGCCAGGTCGCGCAGCACCCAGGGCACCCAGGCTTTGAGCGGTTCGGGGACCTCCGCCGGGGTCAGCGGAGCAGCGCTCGCCGCGCTCGGCAGTCCGAGCAGCAGCGCGGCGAGGATGAACCGTGGGGTCGTTCGATCGAGGCGTACCATGCGGAGCAGGCCACAGAGTACAGCGCTGGTTCCCCGGCGGGCAGCGGGGGCGGCCGGCGGGCCGGGTTCGCCAGCGCGCGGGACGCCAGACTGCGATCGCCGACGCGCCCGGAAAACCATTGTTCCATCGGGGTGTCTGGCCGGCTCTTGCGGTCGCGCTTGATCTCCGACCTTTGTTTCCGGAGACTGCGAGGCGTGCAATCGCCCACCGAATCAGATCTGCGCGAGTTATTCGCCAACACTCGCACGATCGCCGTGCTCGGCGCCCACACCGATCCGGGCAAGCCAGCCTGTTATGTCCCCGATTATTTGGCGGCCCAAAACTTCGAGGTCCACGCCGTCAACCCGCTGTTCGTGGGTCGCACGCTGTGGGGCCGCCCCTGCGTCGCATCGCTGACTGACGTCCACGAGCCGATCGACATGGTCGACGTATTTCGCCGCCCGGAGGCCTTGATGGCCCACATGCCGGAGGTCCTGGGCATGCGTCCCCTACCCCGCGTGGTGTGGCTGCAGCTCGGCATCACCCACGCCGAGTTCGCCCGCCAGCTGCGTGCGGCGGGCATTCGCGTGATCCAGGACCGCTGCACCCTCGCGGAGCACCGGCACCTGCACCGAGCTTGATTGCTCGAGGCCGAAACCTGAGAGCTCGAGCTCGAGGCCGAAACCCGAGAGCTCGAGGCCGAGGCCGAAGCCTCAGCCGAGCCGCTGCTTGAAGGAACCGTCGGCCAGCGCGGCCTTGATCTCCTCGGCGCCGCCGATCAGCGTGCCGCGCACGAACACCTGCGGGAAGGTCGGCCACCCGCTCCACATCTTGATCGCCAGCCGCTCCTTCCACTGCTTGAAGTAGCTGCCGAATTCGAGGTACGTGAAGGTCACGCCGGCCTCGGTCAGGGCCTGGCGGGCCTTCTTGACGAAGGGGTTCTGGGCCATGCCGACCACGACCACCGCGTCGCTGGCGACCGCGTTCTGCACCTGCTGCACGACATCGGCGTGAAAACCAGCGACCTTGTCGGCGACGTGGGGCGTACGGGCGGTATCGGAGAGGACCGGGCGGGGCGTCATGGCGGCGGAGTATAGGGCGCACGATCGACGTGGCAAGGCGCCGCGGCGACATTTCTTGCGAGGTTCACAGGTCCCGGGAACACGCACGCCGCGGTCCGCGTTGACCCCCACTCGAAGGGCTCGCCATGGTGTTGACAACGCTCCTCCCGCGGCCCGGCCGCGTCCCACTTCAGCAGCCCGGCCGCGCCCCACTTCAGCAGCACGTCCGCGCCCCACTTCGGCAGCACATCCGCGCCCCACTTCAGCAGCACGTCCGCGCCGCGTTCGGACTGGCTGTGACGATCGCCGGTCTGTTCGCCTGCTCGCGCGCGGCCGCCGAGCCGCCCGTCATCAGCCCGCGACCGGCCCCGACCGGGCTCGCGGAGGCCCCTGAAGTACATGTCTCTTCGGACATATCGACAAAGCCGGCCGTCGCGCAGCCGCTCGACGCCAGGCAGCGGGCCCTGTTCCTCGCGCCCGCCGCGGACGAGCCGGCGGCCGAGCTCGGCGGCGTGACCGAGGCGCGCAAGGGCCAGCACTACGTCACCGGCAACGAGCGCACGCTCGAGGCGTTTTATCCGCGGATCCACGAGCTCGGCGGCGCTTATGTCGGGGTCGGCTCGGACCAGGCTTATGTGCTGCTCGGCTGGTCGCGCGCCGAGCTGGCGTGGCTCATCGACTACGATCCCGTGGTCGTCGAGCTGCACGCCGTGTATCACGCCCTGTTCGCCGCCGCCGCCACCCCGGAGCGGTTCCTGGCGCTGTGGCAGCGGGAGCACAAGGCCGACGCGATCGCGGCCTTGCACGCCGCCTACCCGGGGGAGCTCGGCCGGCGGCGTGAGGCGCTCTTTCGCCAATACCGGGCCAGGGTCGCCAAGCGCCTCGGCGAGCTGCAATCGACGATGTCGGCCGCCGCCGTGCCGAGCTTTCTCAATGGCATCGACGAATATACCTACGTGCGCGGGCTGATCCAGGCCGGGCGCGTGCGGGCGCTGCTCGCCGACCTCGGCCGCGACGGCGCGGTGCGGGAGGTCGCCGCCGCCGCGCGCCGCCTCGGCACCCCCGTGCGGGTCGTCTACCTGTCCAACGCCGAGCAGTACTGGGAGCTACTGCCGCCGGCCTTTCGCACCAACCTCGCGGCGCTGCCCGTCGACGAGCGCTCGGTCGTGCTGCGCACCCTGCTGACCTGGGAGACCAACAAGGATTATCGCTACAACGCCCAGCCGGCCCGCAATTATCAGCGGTGGCTCGCCATCCCGTGGGTCGAGACGATCTACGACGTCGTGCGCCGCAAGCACATCACGGCCCCCGGCGACGACCTCTTCGAGACCACGGACTTGCCCGACGCGGCGCGCCTGCGTCGGCGATCCGAGCGGCGCGCCCAGGCCCGCCTGCAGCTCGCCGAGCAGCCACTGTCCGAGCAGCCACCACCCGCGCTGTGACTACTTGCCCGCGAGGCCCTTGCGCTCGAGCCACAGGTTGGTGAAGTCAGCGGCCTGCTGATAGCTCTCGCGCATGGTCTTCTCGAGGAACTTCTCGAAGATGCCGCCGAGGCCGAAGATCTTGACCTCGATGTCGAAGCTGGCGACCCGGTCGGAGCGACCCGGGCCGGTGCGCTCGAGCCAGAACTCGTTGTGGATGTTGACCTTGTCGGCCAGCTTCGAGGGGATCACCTTGGTGATCCACGCCGGCCGCGAGATGTCGAGCCGGCCGTCCTCGATGTAATCGATCGAGTCGCCGAGGATCTTCTTGATCGGGCCCGGCGCGTCGAGCTTCGGTTTGACCGCCAGCTTGCGCGTGCGTCGACCGTCCGGCGGGTTGCTCTCCTCCAGCACCTTGAAGGCCTCGAAGTGCAGGCCCTCGCGGTAGAGCGCCTCGTTGTAGGCCGGGTCGAAGAACACGTCGCGCCAGAACGCCTCGGGCTCGATCATGTAGGGGTGTCGGAGGCTGAACTTCATCGGCCCGCTTATTTCGCCGGTCGGCCCACTTGTCAACCTCCGGGGCTCGAAGCACCGGCAGGAGGCGCCGTGGAGGCCGCCGCTCGCAGCCCGGCCGCCTGCTCGGGGCTGGCCGCGCAGCGAAAGCCGAAGTGATGAAAGGGCTGATTCTCCGGGTAGTGGGACCGGCGGTAGATCGCCGTCGCGTGGGCCGCGTCCCAGTACCACGAGCCCCCGCGCACGATCTTGCGGCGGTACCCGGTGCACGGCTCGGCGCCGCCGCAGGGCCCGCGCGGGTCGACCCCGGCGCATTCGGCCCCGCAGGTCGCATAGTCCTTGGCGTACCAGTCGGCGACCCACTCCCACGAGTTGCCGGCCATGTCGTAAAGGCCGTAGCGATACGCCGGCCGCGAACCGACCTCGAAGGGTCGCCCCGTGTCCGGCTTGCTGTACAGCTTCTTGACCCCGCAGCTGCGCCCGCTGCCGTCCTTGATGATCGCCCGCTCGCAGGTCGCCGGCTCGTCGCCCCAGGGGTGCAGCGCCCCGTCCGGCCCGCGCGCGGCCTTCTCCCACTGCGCCTCCGTCGGCAGCTGCTTGCCCATCGCCCGGCAATACTTGTCGGCGTCGAACCACCGAATGCCGTTGATCGGCTGGCGCGGCCGGTCGAAGTCGGTGTAGCCCGGCCCCGAGGGGTCACACTTGCGGGCCTTCACGCAGGCCTTGTACTCCGCGTACGTGACCTCGTTCAGGTCCATGTAATACGTCTGCAACCACACCCGCGCGGCCGGCCTTGCGTGCTCGGGCCCGTCGTCCGAGCCGCGCAGGAACGGCCCCGCCGGAACGCACGCCATGCCCGCCGGCCCGCCCTCGCAGGCCAGAGGCGCCGGCGCACCCGGGAACTCCGCCCCGCCCGCGACCGGCGTCAGCGACCCGGGCGCAGGCGGCGACATGCCCGATGAGACAGGTGAGCCCGATGCGACAGCGGCCGGTGCAGACCTGTCCGATGAGACAGTAGAGACAGTAG
>NZ_JACCSO010000526.1 GCF_013812955.1 Nannocystis sp.
GTCCGGGAGATCATGAGCGGACCGCCGCCCGACATGCCCTGATGCCGCACCCGGCCAACGACAGCGCGGGGCAGCTCCTGCGCGAGCTGACGCCGCAGGTGGTCGGCGCGCTGGTGCGCCGCCACCATGACTTCGCCGCGGCCGAGGACGCGGTCCAGGAGGCGCTGGTCGCCGCCACCACGCAGTGGCCGCGCGAGGGCTTGCCCGGCAACCCGCGCGGCTGGCTGATCCACGTCGCCACCCGGCGGCTGACCGACAACCTGCGCAGCGAGACGGCGCGGCGGCGACGCGAGACGGTCACCGCCCTCGAGGCCGGGCAGCACGCGCCGGCCCCCGACGAGCCGGTGGTGAGCGAGCAGGACGACACGCTCGTCCTGCTGTTCATGAGCTGTCATCCGGTGCTGTCCGTATCGTCCGCGATCGCATTGACCCTGCGCGCCGTCGGCGGTCTGACCACCGCCGAGATCGCCAGGGCCTTCCTGGTCCCGGAGTCCACCATGGCCCAGCGGATCAGCCGCGCCAAGCAGAGCATCAAGAGCTCGGGCGTACCGTTTCGTTTGCCCACCGAGGACGAGCGCGCGGCCCGGCTCGCGGCCGTGCTGCACGTGCTCTATCTCGTCTTCAACGAGGGCTATGCGAGCAGCAGCGGCCCCACGGCGCAGCGCAGCGACCTCGCCGACGAGGCGATCCGGCTCACGCGCGCGGTCCACCGCCTGCTGCCCGACCACGGCGAGGTCGCGGGTCTGCTCGCTTTGATGCTGCTGACCGACGCGCGCCGGGCCGCGCGCACCGGCGCCCGCGGCGAGCTGATCGCGCTCCCGGATCAGGACCGTTCATTATGGGATCGCGAGCAGATCGAGGAGGGCATCGCCCTGATCAGCGCGACCCTGCCGCGCGGCTCACCCGGTCCTTATCAGCTGCAGGCGGCCATCTCGGCGGTCCACGACGAGGCCGCCCGTCCCGAAGACACCGACTGGCCGCAGATCCTCGCGCTCTACGGCGTGCTCATGCGAATGACCGACAACCCGATGGTCGCGCTCAACCACGCGATCGCCACGGCGATGGTGCACGGCCCCGCCGCCGGCCTCACGCTGCTCGCCGCGCTCGACGCCGACGAGCGCCTCGCCGGACACCACCGACTCGACGCCGTACGCGCGCACCTGCTCGAGATGGCCGGCGACCTCGAGGCCGCGACCCGCCATTACCTCGCAGCCGCCGGCCGGACCACGAGCCTCGCCGAGCGCGACTATCTGCGGACACGGGCGGACCGCTCGGCTCGCAGCGATCCGACCTGATCCGATCGCCGGTGTGCCGGTCACTGGCAGACTGCGGTCCGCGGGACTGGCTCAGGGGAGCGCCACGACGACCGCGGTCGCGTCATCGGTACCACCGCGGTGGACCACCGCGGCGACCAGCGCCCGCACCATCTGCGCCGGCGCGGCAGCCTCGGGGACCGGCAGATACAGCGCCTGCTCGTCGAGCACCCGCCACACGCCATCGCTGACCAGCAAGATACGGTCGCCCGGCCGTAGCTCGATCCGCACCAGCTCCGGATCGTCGTCCATGCAACCCATCACCGCCCGGACGAGGATGTTGTCGAATCGGCCGTCCACGTCCGCGGGTGTCACGCGCCCCTCGTCGAGCCATTGTTCGACGAGCGTGTGGTCGCGTGTCATTCGCAGCACCTGCGCGTCGCGGATCAGGTAGGCCCGGCAGCGGCCGAGCCATGCGATCTCGGCCTGCATGCCGTCGATCACGAGCCGCACCACCGAGGCCCCCGCGCCGTTCGGACTGATCGCTGCGCTCAGGCGGGCACGCGCCGCGGCGAACCGTTCGCGGGCCTCGCCCGGGACGCCCAACTCCGCCGCGACCAGCTGCGCGGCGTACGCTCCCGACCCATCACCGCCGAACGCATCGACGACGATCCACACCCCGGCGTCGCCACGGAACGTGTCCTCCAGGGCCTCACGGCCCACCCCCTGCACGGCCTCACCGGCCCACACCGGCCCATGTTGCTCGTGCCCGGTCATGCCTCCAAGATCCTTACCGCTTTTGTCCTCGCGCCCGCGACCCCCCGGCGGCGGCCAGACCGCCAGTGCCCCGGGCCGCGCAGCGTGTCGTGTTGACGCGCCATGAAGCTGTACTCCGTCCAGGAGCAGCGCGGCGCCACTCGCGCTGCTCGGCCGCGAGGCGCCCGCATTCGACGGGACTTTCGCCGGCCTCGAGCGCATCGAGCTCGCGCAGGGCGCCTGGCTCGAGCTCGCGCGCGGCTGGGTCACCGGCCACACCCGGCTGTTCGAACAACTGCTGCGTGGCACCGCCTGGCAGGTCGACGAGCGCCTGATGTAGGAGCGCCGCGTCGAGGTCCCGCGCATGCATGGCACGCCCCCGGCCACCGATCATTCGAGCCATGCAGCGCGCGCTCGACCTGCGCCACGACACCTGCTTCGAGCGCATCAGCGTGGCCCTCTACCGCGACGGCCGCGACGGTGTCGCCTGGCACGGCGAGTACATCGCGCGGCGCATGCATGAGGCGCTAGCGGCCACCGTCTCGCTCGGCGCGCCGCGAAAATTCCTGCCACGCCCGACCGGCGGCGGCACCTCGATGTCCCTGTCGCTCGGCCGGGGTGACCTGTTGATCATGGGCGGCACCATCCAGCGCACCTATCAACATTCGATCTCGAAGGTCGCCCACGCCGACCCCCGGATCGTGCTGATGTTCCGGCCGGTATGGAAAGAAGAGAGCACCGCCCCCGACCAACAATACGACCGCTGATAGGCGCACACTCAGTTCGCACCGTCGGTCTTAATACAACGATGAACTCAGCGGAAGAGGTCATTCACTGCCCATCGGTTCACCAGGGCTGGCCCCAAACAGATCTGCTGCCAGGTACGCGGTTGCCGCATACAGCCGACCGTTTCGTTCAATTCCGATGACGGCAATAAGATCATCATTGGCGAAGAAATCCAGCAACACGTCATACAAATCTTCGTCAAACGAGCCCTTTACGTCTCGATCTTCCCGGGTTTCACGCAAGATAAATGTCCCGTTCTTATCAAATTCGCGAAGCCGTCCTACTAGACTAACGATTCGTTCCGTTCGGACCCTGCGCATCTCCGCCTGTACCCGCTTGCGGGCCGACCTCTTCAGGTGAATCGGTCCCTTCGTAATCCATTGACCTCCTACGTCGATCTGCTCGATGACCCCAGTTGTCGGCGGCGTGAGCTGGAGGATGGCCCGCAGAATGGCCTCTCGCTCTTTATCGGAGATTCCAGGAAGCGGAATACTGCTGTCGCTGGCGGCCCAGTATAGGCCCGCCTGAAGAAGCTTGATGGCGCGAAGAAGTCTCTCGTCTTGGAAAAGATCAAAAGGCGGTGCAGAGAAGGAGAGCTGAAAACTACCAAACGCAAGACTGTGTACAGGCAGATCGTAAAGGGAGCGTAAACTATCTGTCGGACGGCCTTGGGGCTGGTTGGCCATCACAAAATCGAGGATGCCCTTAAGCGCCTTGCATGTCGCATCCGCGACATAAGCGATGACACTCGCGGGCGTTGAATTTCGGACGATTTGGGCCCCCTCCGCTCGGGTCGTCAAAACGGGCTCGAATTCCGGCAGGAGGGTTACCCCCGGGGTCGGGAGATGAACGGGAGGTAGTGTAGCCGCGTCAACGACCCATGCTGCGTCGATCTCGTCATGGGAGATCCGAGCCAGCCACGTCCAAGCCCCGATTAACGCGTCGCGAACAGGGACACGGCCATGGCGAAGATCCTCTAAGAGGTGGTCCCCACAAGGAGCGAGGAGAAGCCAGCGCTCAGTCATGGTCTCGTCAGCCACATACGCTAAGAGGCGTTGGCCGAGTTTCGTATTCATAGTGAAAATCACGGGCGACTCTGCTTCGTAGAGTACCTCCGTCATTTGCACCACTGGGTCGAGAAGCCCAAGCGGTAGAGCTACAGCATCCAGTGGGATAGTCAGAGGCATGGTTCGACTTCCACGAAAAGAATATGCCGCTGAACACCTTCAGGCACCCACCACGCCATGTGCCCACTCTTCGGCTCGGTAAGCTTTATCTTTCCATGCTCAGGCATCAAGGTGGCTCGCCCAACCATTGTGCCTAACCTTGGCGAAAGTCGGACGCGATGTATTGCCTGCGCGCGTGTCTCAAAGACTGAGATGGCATGGCTCCGGCAAACAGACCCTTTAACCGATAAGCCGAGCTCGGAATAGGACTTGAAGTCGTTTTCGGTAGGTGGGTTGGTCGATACGATGCGGTACACATCTCTGTCTACCAGCGAAGCGTCGCTGGGTGGGCACTCAGCCGGCCAACCAGACGGGAAATTCATGGTGAGCCCGTTCTACCCTCAAGGGCTGGCGTGTTCCAGATCGCCGAGGCCCCTAAATTATGGTCGCCCCTCAAAGAGGCGCAGGAGGCGGCGGAGCGGCCAAAGCGCGATTTTGTGCCATACCCGTGAGTAATCTCTCACATCAGGCCTATCAGCCATCGGGACTTCTGCAGTATCTGCCGCCCGTGGCGCCTGCGGGCTCGCGCCTCCAAGACGACGGTCCCGTGGTTGTCGCTGACATCAGCGTGCCCTGGGCCTCCACGAGGCGGGCGTTGGGCAGGCGGACGCAGAAGCCGGAGCTCACGCCCGAGCTCGACTACGTGAGTGTCGTACCAGTCGGTGTTGAAGCTCGCCAGCGTGACGGTGAAGCGCGTTGGCCCGCGAGTAACTGAGTATGTCGCAAGGCCATGAAAACGGTGCGTGCGGCCGGTGACCGCCTTGCTCTGGCTGCGGACGATGCCGGGCTCGGCTTCAGTGTTCGTCACAGATGCCGCGACCGAGGATCAAGAAAGGACAGTGACCCCCGATCGCCTGGCCGCCGCGAGCGCGAGCCCTCAATAACACTGAAAGTGCGCGTCGTTGCCGAACACGTACATGACGCCCGAGTCGCCGAGGTTCACGTCCGCGAAATTCTCATCGAATTGCATGAAGAAGCTCCCGAACACCGGCATGCCCAGCGGAGCGGACTTCGCACGCGCCGGGGCGTCCTCATCCCCCTCATCGTCGCCGTCCTCGTCCCCATCATCATCATCATCATCCTCGCCGTCCGCGTCATCCTCATCATCATCCCCGCCGCCGTCATAATCACCGTCCTCGTCGGGGTCACCCTGCAGCCAGATCGGCTCGCCGCCGAGGCGCCCGGGTGCGCTCCAGATCAGCTTGCGCAGCTTGCCGAGCGGCGTGTCTTTCTCGTCGGGGGAGACCGCGAACACCTCGCCGGGGACCGCGACGGGCACCAGGGTGAAGCGTCGCGGCTCACGGTCCTGCGAGCGCGCCGGCAGCTGGCCCTTGAAGGCCCCGGCCTTGACGTCGTCGTCGCTGAGGAAGGCCACGCGCGCGTGGGCGGTGTTCGGGGCCCACGCCTCGTTGAAGCCGGCGTTGCTGAGGTAGAGCTGCATGACGCGGGCGCCGGCCGGCGCGCCGAGCCTGTCGAGGCCGCGCAGGTCGATGCTGCAGATGTGTTCCATGCGCAGGTCGCGGGGGTCCTCGAGCTCCTCGCCGATCTGCCCGAGCAGGGCCGGGAGCCCGGCGAAGGTCGGCCAGTTGTCGGCGCGCACGCCGACCGGGGTGCCGAACACCTGATTGAGGCTGTCCGCGGCGGGCTCGTCGTCGAAGTCGGGGAAGTACAGGGTGACGTTCCGGACCGGGAACTTGCTGGCCAGGGCTTCGATTTTCTGGATGTAGTCGGCGCGCATGCGCGGGGGAAGCTATCAGATCCGCGCGCCCCTCGTCAGGCCCGGTTCACGCACCGCGCGGCCCGCTCCGGAGCTTCCTCTCATGCAATCATGGCACCTGTCCCATCGGCCAGCGGCGGATCAGGCCCTCCTGGGCGGTCGACGCCACCAGGCGGCCGTCGCGGGTGTAGAACGAGCCGCGCACCAGGCCGCGGCCGGCGCTCGCCACCGGGCTGTCGACCGCGTAGAGCAGCCAGTCGTCGAGGCGCAGCGGCTCGTGGAACCACATCGCGTGGTCGAGGCTGGCGACTTGCATGCCCGGGGACAGCCAGCTGACGCCGTGCGGCTGCATCGCGGTGGTCACGAAGTGGAAGTCGGAGGCGTAGGCGAGCAGGTAGCAGTGCAGCGCGGGGTCGTCGGGCAGCGCGTCGGCGGCCCGGAACCACACCAGGCGCCGCGCCGGGCGCACGTCCGGGCGCAGCGGGTCGATGGGGTCGACGGGGCGGATCTCGATCGGCTTGTCGGCGAGGGCGCGCGCCCGCAGCGGCTCCGGGATGCGCTCGCCGAGGCGACGGACGAGCTCGGTCTCCGAGGGCAGGCTCTCCGGATCGGGCGCGTCCGGCATCGGCGCGTGGTGCTCATAGCCGGACTCACGCGCCTGGAACGACGCCGACATGCTGAAGATCGCCTGACCGCTCTGGATCGCCACCACCCGCCGGGTCGTGAACGACTTGCCGTCGCGGATGCACTCCACCTCGTAAATGATCGGCCGCCGCACGTCGCCGCTGCGCAGGAAGTAGCCGTGAAACGAGTGCACGTGCCGCTCGCTCGGCACCGTCTGCTGCGCCGCCGACAGCGCCTGGCCGAGCACCTGACCGCCGAACACCGCGCCCCAGCCGAGGTCCTGGCTCTGCCCGCGAAATAAAGTGTTCTCGAGCCGCTCGAGACGAAGGAGGCCCAGGAGCTCGGCGAGGACGGACTGCATGCCGGGGCCATCCCTAGCACAGCCGTCGCACATGCGGGGCTTGTCGATGTGGCCCGCGCTCGGTACACCAGATGGATGATCGACGCCCCCGTCAGCGCTGCACCCCAAGCGATCGTGCCTCAGCCGAGCTCCGCTCAGGCGATCCTGCGCGCGGACTATCGCGGCCCGGACTTCCACATCGATCACGTCGACCTGTGCTTCGAGCTCGGCGAACCGGTGACCGTCGTGCGGGCGACGCTGACCGTGCGCCGGGCCGCAGGGGCCCCCGCCGACGCGCCGCTGGTGCTCGACGGCGAGGCCCTGAAGCTGAAGCGGCTGGTCGTCGACGGCCGCAAGCTCGGCCCGGACGATTACGCGCTCACCGCCACGACCCTGACGATCCCCGCGGTCGCGCTCGGGCAGGGTCCCACCTTCGAGCTGCAGAGCGTCGTGGAGATCCGCCCGCAGGACAACACCGAGCTCTCGGGTCTCTACCGCTCGAGCGGGAATTTCTGCACCCAGTGCGAGGCCGAGGGTTTTCGCCGCATCACCTACTTCCTCGATCGCCCGGATGTCATGGCCCGCTACAGCGTCACGCTCGAGGCCGACCGGGCGCGCTATCCGGTGCTGCTCGCCAACGGCAACCCGGTCGCCGCCGGCAACCTCGCCGAGGGGCGCCACTTCGCGCGCTGGGACGACCCCTTCCCCAAGCCCAGCTATCTGTTCGCGCTGGTGGCCGGCGACCTGCGCTGTCTGCCCGGCGAGTTTCGCACGCGCTCGGGCCGGACGGTGCGGCTCGAGATCTGGGTCGAGCCCGAGAACATCGACCGCTGCGCGCACGCGCTGCGCTCGCTGGCCGCGTCGATGCGCTGGGACGAGCAGGCCTTCGGCCGCGAGTACGACCTCGACATCTACATGATCGTCGCGGTCAACGACTTCAACATGGGGGCGATGGAGAACAAGGGCCTCAACATCTTCAACGCCAAGTACGTGCTGGCCCGCCCGGATACTGCCACCGACGACGACTACGAGGCGATCGAGAAGGTGATCGCCCACGAGTATTTTCACAACTGGAGCGGCAATCGCATCACTTGCCGCGACTGGTTCCAGCTGACCTTGAAGGAGGGCCTGACGGTCTTTCGCGATCGCCTGTTTAGCCGCGACATGCGCTCGGCCGCGGTCGCGCGCATCGCCGAGGTGCTCGGGCTGCGCACCGCGCAATTCGCCGAGGACCGCGGACCGATGGCCCACCCGATCCGGCCCGAGTCCTACATCGAGATGAACAACTTCTACACCGCCACGGTGTACGAGAAGGGCGCCGAGGTGATCGGGATGCTGCGCCTGCTGCTCGGCACCGACGGCGTTCGCCGCGGCATGGACCTCTACTTCGATCGCCACGACGGCCAGGCCGTCACCTGCGACGATTTTTTGGCCGCCATGGCCGAGGCAGGCGGCCGCGACCTCGACCAGTTCTCCCGCTGGTACAGCCAGGTCGGCACACCGATCGTGCGCGCCAGCGCCGTGCACGACCCCGCCGCGCGCAGCTACACCTTGACCCTCGAGCAGGCCCCACCACACGGCCGTGGCGACGCCGCCCTGCTGCACATCCCGATCGCCGTCGGGCTGCTCGACGGCGCCGGTCATGCGCTGCCGCTGCAGCTCGCCGGCGAGTCGGCCCCGGGCGGCGACACCCGCGTGCTCGAGCTGCGTGAGGCCAGCCAGAGCTTCACCTTCCTCGGCGTCGACGCCCCGCCCGCGGCCTCGCTGCTGCGCGGCTTCTCGGCCCCGGTGGAGCTCGAGTTCCCGCGCAGCGACGACGAGCTCGCGCTGCTGATGGCCAGCGACCCGGACCCCTTCAGCCGCTGGGACGCCGGCCAGGAGCTCGGGCGGCGGGTGCTGCTGCGCCTGGCGGCCGACGCCGCCGCCGGTCGTGCGCTCGTGCTCGACCCGCGGTTCGTCGCCGCGTGTGCGCGCGTCCTCGCCGACCCCGGCCTCGACGGCTCGCTCAAGGCCCTGGCGCTGACCCTGCCGGGCGAGCGCATCCTCGGGCAGCACCAGGAGGTCGTCGAGGTCGACGGCCTGCACACCGCCCGTCAGTTCGCCGTCCGGGCCCTCGGCGAGGCGCTGCGCGAGCCGCTGCAGGCGCTGTACGCCGCCACCGCCCCCGGCCCTTACGGCATCGACCCGGCCGAGGTCGACCGCCGGCGCCTGCGAAACCTCGCGCTCGCTTACCTCGTCGCGCTCGGCGAACCGGACACCGTGGCGCTGGCGCAGGCCCAGTTCGCCGCCGCCGACAACATGAGCGACGCGCAGGAGGCTCTGGCCTGCCTGATCGACCACGGCGGCCCCGCGCGTGATGCCGCGCTCGCGAGCTTCCACGAGCGCTGGCAGGGCGACCCGTTGGTGCTCGACAAATGGTTCGGATTGCAGGCGATGTCCTGCCACCCCGACACCCTCACGCGGGTGCTCGCGCTGGCCCAGCACCCCGACTTCAAGCTCAGCAACCCCAACCGCGCGCGCGCGCTGCTGGCCACCTTCGGCGCCCGCAACCAGTTCCACTTCCACAGCCGCTGCGGCCGCGGCTATGCGCTGGTGGCCGACCAGGTGATCGCGCTCGATCCCCACAATGCTCTGGTCGCCGCCCGCCTGGTCGCCGCCTTCAACCCGTGGCGCCGCTTCGACGCCGCCCGCCAGGAAGCCATGCGCGCCCAGCTCGAGCGCATCGCCGCCCAGCCGGGGCTCTCGCGCGCGGTCCACGAGATCGTCGCCCGCGCGTTGGCCCCAGCGTGAACCCCGGCCCGCCGGCAACTCACCACGGCCAGCCGGATCCGGTTAAGCTCGGACCATGACTTCGCTTAAAAAATGTCCGGTCCTCGCGCTCCGGCGCCTCGTGTTCGTCGCCCTCGCCGTGCCCATGGGCGCGTGCATCGCCCCGAACCCCGGCTTCATCTTCGAGACCGACGGCGCGACCGCCGGGATGAGCGACGCCGGGACCGCCACCGTCGCCACCGGTAGCGCCGGTAGCACCGACGCGGTGCCGACCACCGACGCCAGCACCAGCGGCGCTGTCACGAGCACGACCGCGGGCACCCTGCCCGTGGAGACGAGCACCGACGCGACGCTCTCGGACGCGACGTCGAGCAGCGAGACGTCGATCGGCGGGTCGACCTCGGACAGCTCGACCGGGGAGCAGCCCGCCTGCGCCATGAAGCAAACCACGGACTTCTTCGCGATCGACGACGCATTCTTCATCGCCGGCGGCAGCGATAATGGGTCGACCTGCTTATATTTCGATGCGGTCGACGGGAGCGAACACCCGTGCAAAAGGCTCAACTTCGGGAAGACCTCGGCGCTGCGGGTCGCGCGGATGGACGGTGGTATCGACGCGATGTACGCGGTGCGCTTCCCCGGGACCAAGCTCGCCGACTTCGTCGCCGAGGGCAATCAGATCGTCGAGGCCCAGCTGGTCATGACCGTCTACGGCGAGATCGCGAAGCCGATCGAATTCCGGGTCGGCATGATCACGGACCAGTGGGCTGCCGGTGAGAGCAACGGGACCCCCGCCGGAGGCGGCGAATCGAACTTCGAAGAGTATCAGCTCGGGATCGCGGCGAACCCCTGGACCGGCGGCGACGGCCCGCGCGGCGCCGGCTCCCAGGTGGCCACTCTCAGCGTTCCGGTCGGCTACGCCGATCATGCGCAGATCACCAGCACCCCCTTCGGCATCGACCCCTGGCTGGTCGATCCGCTGAGTGCCAATGGCCTCGTCGTTTCCTTCACCAAAGACGCCGCCGTGGAGACCTTCGGTCCGGGGCTCAAAGCCATGGAATCGGGCCAATTCCAGCCGCTCCTGCGCGTGACCCACTGCGCGCCCTGACCCCCGCAGGAGCGCCGGGCGCCCGGCGCTCACGTGCGGCTCGCTCAGCCCGGGATCACCGTCTCGCAGCCGAGCTGGATGTCGACGACGCCGCCGAGGCCGAAGGTGTCGCAGGTCTGCGGGCACATCAGGATCTTGGTCGGCGTCTCGCCGAGCTTCGGGTCGACGTCGTAATACCAGCCGCCCGTGGCCGGGTCGCAGTTGTCGGCGCTGCCGACGTACAGGACCACGTTCGGCTGGTCCGCGCCCTCGGGCGTGTTCAGGACGTTGACCTTGTTGAAGTCGAGCATCTCGTCCTTCGGCGGCGGCGGGATCTGGTACTCGCAGGCGAGCTTGGCCCCGCGGATCGCGTTCAGCGCGTCGAGGAAGGCCTGATCGACGGCCTGCATGGCGTCGATGTAAAACGCTGAATCGGTGCCGCCCGCCTTCGCGATCTGATCGATCAGGGCCTTGGCGTTGGCGTCGTTGCCGCTGAATACGCCGATCACGAAGGTCGGGATGCTGGGCTCGCCGGCGAAGCCCGCCGCGGCGATCTTCGCCAGGCCCGCGCCGTCGAGCGGCGTGCACTCGGTGGGCAGGCCGTCGGTGGCGAGCAGGGCGACGACCTTGTGGGTCGGATTGGCCACTGCCCACTGGCTGGCGTGGTCGATCGCGCCCTGCAGGGCCGGCCCGGTCGGCGTCGCCCCCTCGGGCGCCGTGCCGTTCATCGAGGCGACGAGGGCCGCCGCCGCCCCGTTGAGCTCGGCGACCGGCACCGCCGGGGTCGCGTAGTCGTCCGCGACGCAGGAGTCGACGCCGAGGCACACGCTGCTGGTCACCTGCACACACTTGCCCTTGTTGCCGGCACAGGTGGCCCCGATCGGCAGGCAGAAGGTCGCGGGATCGTTGGCGCACTGCCCGAGGGCCGCACACGGGCCGAAATTGCCGCAATCCGCGTTGGCGGTGCAGACGATGCCGGTGTCCTTCTCGCACACCTTGAGGAAGCAGGGCCCGAACTTGCCGCACTCCGCCTGCGACTTGCAGCTGTCGGGGGCGGCCTCGTCGATGAGCGGGAAATATTGCAGGCCGACGCCGATGCCCGCAGACTGCGGGTCCTTGAAGAAGCTGTCGAGCGCGGTGGTCACGGCCTCCCATTTGGAGATGCCCTGCCCCTTCATGCCGGTCTTGTCGAGCATGGAGCCCGACTTGTCGAGCATCACGTAGATATCGAGCGGGATCGGCGTCGCCTCGACCGTGGACCCGGCGCACTGGTCGATGCCGCCGGTGGTCGTGCCGGGACTGGTGGTCGTGCCCGCGCTGGGATCGACACTCGTCGTGCCGCTGGTCAGCGCCCCCGTCGTCGGCTCGCCGCCGGTCGGGCCGCCCGGGCCGGTCCCCGCGGTCATGGTCTCGGACCCGCCGGTCGTGCCGCTCATGCCGCTCGTCGTCGGCGCCCCCGTCATGCCGGTCGCAGCCCCGGTCGTGCCGGTGGCCGTCGGGTTGGTCATCGATGTGCCGAGGCTGTCCGACGTCTCGTCAGGCGTGCCGCATGCGCCGACCAGCGAGAACAGGCCCGCGCACACCATCTTGTGAATGCCTTGAAGCTTTTGCATAGGTTCCTCGCGTCCACGGCGACCGCCGGGCCAGCCCGTAAGTATCTCACGATACCGGCAACGGAGGCTGCTGGGAGCTTCCCCGGCGCTTCACAGCTTCACAGCTTCACTGGGCCGGCGCGGTGTGGTCGGTCAGCTGGGCGAGGGCGCGCAGGGCATCGGTGGTGGTGAACAGGCCGATGACGTGACCCGGATGCTCGCGGTCGACGACGATCGCGGTGCCGTACTTGTGCGCGGCCATCTCCGCCGCGACCGCGTGGATGTGCGCCTCCGGGCCGCAGGTGAACGGCTGGGCCGTCATCGCCTGACGCACCTGCAGCGCGGTGAGGTCGCCGAACACCGAGTCGATGAGGCTGATGTCGCGGTCGCTGAGGATGCCGACCAGCTCGCCGTTCGCGACCACCGGCAGGTGGCGCGCGTTCAACTGGAACATGCGATCGCGCGCCTGGGCCAGATTGAGGTCGGCGCCGATGGTCTCGGGCCCGGAGGTCATGAAGTGACGGATGGTAGGTATGCTCATGGCTCCGCTGTCTACAGTATCCGCTCTCTCGACCGGCCTCCACGGCATTTTATGCGCCCTCGCCTTACGGCCCCGTAAACGCCGAGCATCCCGGTACGAACACGGTTCGATTCGCAGTCATGGGCACCTTGCGGCGGCGGCGGCGGGCGCCGCCGAGAAAAAATTGCGGGGCCGTCGAGCCACATAAGAGTGGATCCTTGACCCCATGCGTGTCGATCCATCTCTCGAGTCTCAGCGCTTGCAGCGCCTCACTGACCCGGAGCTCGCGCAGGTCGCAAACCTCGGCGGGGCGGGGCTCACCGGTTATGGGGCGCTCGTGGGCGCGCTGGTCAGCGACGAGGGGCCCGAGGGGTTCGCGCGCCCGAAGGTCTACCTGATCACCGCGGGCCACGGCACACCCGACGAGATCCGCTTCACCATCGACGCCGCGACCACCCGCTTCGACCTGCTGCCCGGCCACCGCGTCCGCGTGTTCGGCCTGATCCACAAGACCAACCAGTGGATCGGCACCATCCGCCGCGCGCAGATCTTTCACGACAGCTACGATACCCAGCTGCTGCCCGGCATGCACGTCGAGCTCACCGGCGTGGTCGACAACCGCGAGCCGGCGAGCAGCTCCGGTGATAGTGACGGCGAGGCGCTGCCCGCCGGCAGCTACCTGCGCCTCGACCAGGCCGTGCACATCTCCGGCGCGGTGGTTCGCGAGCTGCACCTCGAGCACAGCCCGCTGCACCACGGCGACGATCTACGCGCATATGGGCGCCTCGAGCTGCGCAGCGCCGGCGGCGCGCTGACGCCGGTGCGCCGCTTTGGCGCCCTCAGCGGGGTGTCCGACGTCGGCGCCGGCGAGCCGCGCTTCGACGGCGTCCAGTTTCACAGCACGGTCAACGGCGCCCACCTGCGGGTGCTGCTGCTGCGTCGCCAGGAGCTGTTCGACGCGCCCAATACGATCGTCGTGCTCGACCTGCCCCAGCGTCGGGCCTTCCTCGGCAGCATCGGCGGCTTCCAGATGCCGGCCCGCAACCCCTTCCACGGCTTCGACGCCAGCGCGCAGATCCAGCCCGCGAGCGACCAGCAGCGCGAGGCCGTGCGCTTCGACGACGAGCGCAACGCCCTCGACGCGGCCACCGGTCAACCCCTGCTGTTCCTCGACCGCGAGGCGCCCCCGCCCGACATCATCGATGGCCTGACGACCGCGTGGTACTTCGACCCCGCGCGCACCGTCATCTACAGCTTCATCAGCGGCGGCGTCGCCGGCTTCATGAACCGCATGGCACAGGTGATCACATTCTCACCCGACGAGCGCGACGCGGCGAGCGCCTGCTGAGTCCGTCGATGGCGTGCACGGTGACGAGCGCGAGCGAGCGAGCGCTGGACTGAAGGCGCCGAGCAGTCCCGTGGCGCGCGGATCCGTAGGGCCGATGGCGATGCGATAGCGCTGGTCGGCCGCAGCGCCGCAATGCTCGAGCCCGCCACAATCCGATCCAATGCTCATCCGAGCAGCGAGGAGCGATACGTGCCGCCTGCGAGCACCGTACGGATGGCGATGGGTAGCTCCGCGGCGAGATTTGGCTTCAGGACATAGCCCGCCGCTCCGAGGCGAAACGCCTCCTCGACGTAGGCCGTCTCGACGTGGTTGGTGATGAACACCACCTTGATGGCGTGCGCGCACTTCCTCAAGTGCCGTGCGGCCGCGATGCCGCTCATCACCGGCATGGAGATGTCGAGCAGCGCCAGGTCCGGGCCGAGCTGGACGGCGGCCTCGACGGCGGCCTTACCGTCGCCGACCAGCGCCACGACGTCGTGCTCCGTCGCCAGCAACAGGGCCAGTTGCTCCCGGGTGGGCGCATCGTCGTCGGCGATCAGGATGCGTGAACGGCCTACAGGTCGAGTCATCTGGTCTCCTTGGTGATGGCCGGCGCGGCTCGCCGCCGACCGGCCCTATCATCGTCGGAAGTCAGGGGCACGCGTACCTCGACCGTCGTGCCTTCACCTGGACGGGAGTTGAGGTTCAGGCTGCCGCCGACCAGGTGCGCGCGCTCCTGCATGCTGATGATCCCGAGCCCGCCCAGGCCGCGCACCGCGGCGTGGTCGAAGCCGGATCCGGCGTCCGCGATGGTGAGGCGCAGCGCCCCGGACTCGTGCTCCAGTCCGACGCGGACCGGTCCCTCACCTGCGTGCTTGCTGACGTTGCGCAGCCCCTCCTGGGCGATGCGAAACAGCGCGGCGGCCGTGGCGGGGGCGATGTCATCCGGAATCTCGCGCTCGATGAAGGTCACCGGCTCGTCGCGGCTGGCCTGAAAATCCTCGATGAGCCGTCGCATCGCGACCACCAGCCCGAGGTCGTCGAGGATAGAAGGGTGTAACTTGTGGGACAGCCGACGCACCTCGCTCGCGAGTCCGGCGACGTACTTCTCGAGCTGCAGCGCCTCGTCCTGGGTGCCTCCTGGCCCGTCCGGGAGCGTGTCCCGCAGCGCCGCCAACCGGATCGCCAGGACCGCGAGGCGCTGGGACAGGTCGTCGTGCAGCTCGCGGGCGATGCGTCGCCGCTCGTCCTCCTGGGCGCCGAGCAGGCTCCCGGCCAGAGCCCGAAGCTCCTCCTTCGTGCGGTCGAGGGCTTCCCCCGTGGATCGCACCTGCGTCTGGAGAAGCAGCCGCTCCTTCTCAAGGAGTCGCTCTCGTAGCTCCTCGGCCGCCTTGCGCTCGGTGCTGTCGTGCAGCACCTTGGCGAAGCCGCGGAGCTGCGTCTGCTGATCGCGGATCGGCGTGGTGACCCAGTGGGACCAGAAGCGGCTGCCATCCTTGTGGACCATCCAGCGCGCGTCCTCGGCCCGGCCCTCGGCGACCGCGCGGCGCAGGTCCTGCTCCGGTTCGCCGCGGGCAATGTCCTCGGGGTTGAAGAAGCAGGAATTATGCTGCCCGAGGATCTCCTCTGGCGCGTAGCCGAAGATACGCGCGGCCCCCGTGTTCCAGCCCACCACCAGACCCTCGAGGTCCACCGGGATCAGGGCGTAGTCGTGGACGTTCTCGCAGAACAGGCGCAGGCGCTCCTCGCTGTCGCGCAAGCACGCCTCGGCCAGCTTGGTCGCGGTCTGGTCGCGCAGCACCTTGCTGAAGCCGCACAGGCGCCCCTGCGCGTCGAGCAGCGGGGTCATCACCCCGCTGCCCCAGAAGCGGGTGCCGTCGCGTCGCAGGTGCCAGCGCTCGTCCTCGGCGCGGCTCGCCTCCCGGGCGAGCCTGAACTCTCGTTTATCCTCGCCCCTGGCGACGTCCTCGGGGGTGAAAAATTCGCCACTGTACATGCCGAATGCATCAACCTGAGGATAGTCGAGGATGCGCTCCGCCCCGCGGCTCCATCCGACGACCCGACCGTCGAGGTCGAAGCTGATGAACGCAAAATCCTGGACGCTGTCGAGGAACAAACTGAGCCGCAACTCGCCCTCCTCGGCGACGCTGCGTCCCTCGCGACAAACGGCGAGTTCGTGTTCGAGGGCGGCGATGCGATCGTCGAGGCTCGACATCTCGACATCGTGCATCGAAATATCGTTCTCCGCTGCTGGTAAGAACCCTTGAACTTTGTATTTCGCCGCTCAGCGCCCGCTTGCAAGTCCTCACTGGTTTTTTGGCGGCAGCGCCGCCGGACACGCTCGATGCGTGAGCGCGTCAAACGCCATTGCTTTAAATGGCCCTTGTCACGATGGGTGCTCCTTTGGAGGCCTCATACGAGGCCCTTGAGCCGACGCTCGGATCCGATCAATGTCTCCCAAAGCGGAGGCTGAGCTACTTTGCGGTCCAATACGCGCGAGGCTGGCTCGCCCTCCACCGGTGATACCAGTCAAGCAGCATCATCAGAAGCTCTCTGTCACGTCGGACCCGTTCGCTCAGGGACTGCGCCTGAGCACCATTCGTGGCGACGCGTTCTCGTAGCATACGCAGACGAGCGGCCAACTCGTCGCGTCGACGCTCGGGGGCGTTGTTGGCGTCGCGCTTGTTGAGCACAACCCTACCATGGCAGCACCGTACGGCAGAGGCAGCCATCACGGCTTCCAACAGGTCACGCTGCCCCAGCAGACGAGTCTCAACACCCGCAGTGCGGTGCTGAGGGCTGAGTGGCGCCGGCTCCGCCAGTATCCTCGACGGCTGCCGTGTAACACCCGTGAAGCACCCGATGGTTACCAGCATCTCACGCTCGTAACCGCACAATGGGACACGCACCCTTGAACTAGTAAAGTTCCCAGGTTGTTCATGAACCCTTGGATTTGGCCATGAAGATGCGCCCTGCGCATGCGCATGCGCCTGCTGCGCGGCCTGAACCTCAGCATATTCGCTTTACATCATTCGATCTATTTTCCCTCGGCTCGGCACCCCGACTTCGTCGGCTTCTTTGACGGCTTTGAGAGCAATGTTCCAACATATTAAGGGGGGCCCAAACCCCGATGGGGTCAGCTGTGCCCTAATTAGGGGTCTGCAGACCTCTGAACGGGACTGATCAGCGGACCCCCCTTGCGAAACGGAAAAGTGAGTCACGCGAGCAGCGTTTTGACAGAGGCATATGAGCCCCCCAGCCTGAAAACAGTCGCGCTACCGATCCTCGGGCGTTGCGATCCCACCACGACATTTTCCGGGAGCCGGCCGAGATGAATGCAGCCAAGTTGATGCGAGATGCCTCTGTGACAACTGTTCAGTCGACCAATGGTGACGCTGTGCCCGGCGACCCCGCGACTCACCTGGAGACGAATAGCGCAGGCGACAGTTCGCTCGCTGGCCCGCTCGCCGTGTACTTCCGCGACATTGGCCACGCGGAGATCATGAATCGAGAAAAAGAGTGCGAGCTGGCTGGCCGCATCGTCGCGCTGCGCCGCTCGCTCTGGCGCGCCGCCCTCAGCTACCCGCCCTTCATCGCAGGCATCTGCGAGCTCGCCCGCGAGATGTTGCCCGAATCTGGCTGTCCGGCCGCCGCGCTGGAGGAGATGATCACCGCCGCCCGAAAGCTGCGCGACCGCGACCTCCTCTTACATCAACAGCAGTACCAGCGTAGTCGCGAGGTCCTCACCAACGCGCTCGCCACGGGCGACCTCGACAACCTCGTCGCCGATCGCCTGCTCGCCGATCTGGCCAGCATCGAGGCCGGCGAGCACCGCGGACTCAGCATGAAGATCAAGCTCCCGCCGCGCGGCAGCCTGCCCTTCCTCGACTACGTGCACGGCGTGCGCCGCGAGTACCAGGCGCTTTGGGGCGCCCGCGCCGAGTTCGTGCAGGCCAATCTGCGCCTGGTCGTCACCATCGCCCGCCGCTACGACCACGGCCGGCTGCCGCTACAGGATCTGATCCAGGAGGGCAACCTCGGACTGATAAAGGCGGTCGACCGCTTCGACGCGCGCAAGGGTTATCGGTTCTCGACCTACGGCTCCTGGTGGATCCGGCACGCCGTGACGAGGGCGATCGCCGACAAGAGCCGCACAATCCGGCTCCCCGTCCACATGATCGACGCCTGCGGCAAGCTCATCCGCGCCCAACGCCATTTCGAGACCCTCCACGGTCGTCAAGCCAGCGAGGCCGAGCTCGCCGAGACCTGCGGGGTCAGCCCCGAACGCATCGCTCGCATGGGCATCACACCCGTCGCGGCCCCCGTCAGCCTCGACCAACGCCTCGCCGCCAATTCCGAACTCACCGTCCTCGATGCCATCGAGGACGACAGCATCCCGTCGGTGCCCGAGGTCATGGACCACGAACTGCTGATGGAGAACCTCCACGAGCTGTTCGACAAGCTGCTTCCCATCGAGGCCGACATTCTGCGCAAGCGCATGGGCATGGATGGGTGCGCAGAGATGACCCTCAAGGAGATCGGGCACGATTACAATCTCTCGCGCGAGCGCATCCGTCAGCTGCAGGAGCTTGCACTCGCCAAGCTGCGCGCGGAATTCGACCGCCGCGGTCTCATGACGTGATCATCATGATCCGGCGCCGCGTCGAGATTCGAGGCGTGGGCACGTCCTCCGCGGGCCCTGGCGCGGATCAAGCGCGGTTTTTTTTGGTTTCGAGCTGTCCGATGCAGTGCACGAGCGCGTCGCGCAGTCGTGCATAGACCGCCACACGCGTCAGGTCGACGCCGAGCGACACGATGGTCTGCGCGATCATCGGTTGAATGCCCGTCAAGACGCCCTCGGCGCCGAGCAGGCGGAGCGCCTGGATCATCCCGATCAGGTGGCTCGCCGTGGCGGTATCGACGACCTCGACGCCGGTGAGGTCGAGGATCGCGTAGCGGGCCCGAAGGCGCCCCACCGCCTGCAGCAGGCTGTCCATGACCTCGGCGGTGCGGACGCTGTCGAGGAGGCCGACGATCGGCAGGGTGATGATACCGTCCCAGATCTCGAGGATCGGCGTCGACAGCTCGCGGATGACATCCTGCTGCTGCCTGATCAGGTCGAGCCTGGCCTGCAGATCGGCCTCGCGGCGCCTGGCCTCGGAGGTGTTCATCGACACCGCGGCCAGCGTCGCCTCGCCCTCGCCCGCGCCCGGCAGCGGGACATACCAGTTCTACCACTGTTCCCCGAGGGTCTCGGCATCCTTGACGAAGCGCGGCTCGCCGGCGAGCGCTTCCCGCAAAGATTCGAGGTCCGGGCTATCGCGGAACAGCTCGAACACGCTCTGACCCACGAACGCATGCGGCTTGAGGCCCACGTCGAGGCCCGCCTTGCCGTCCTGATAGAGGAAGATCCCGTGCCTGTCGATCGCCCACACCGAGATGTCGACGTTATTGATGATCGCGTTGAACAGCTTCACCTCGAGGGCGGCGCGACGCTCGGCGAGGACCCGGGCCGTCACGTCGTGGCCGTAGATCGTCGCGCCGACGGGGTGGCCTTCGGCGTCCCGCGTCACCTGCGACCAGGTCTCCAGCAGGAGCTGTTCGCCCGGGCGAGCGAGCGCCTGCACGCTCGGCGTGGTGCCGTCGGCCGCCAGGACCCCGGTCCAGGTCGCGTCGCCGACGAGCGGCGCGACGTCGTCGAGCCCGCGGCCGAGCGCCTCGGGTTCGGCGACCCGGAAGACCTGCTCCGCGCGCTGGTTCCAGCCGAGCACCCGCAGACCGTCGTCCAAATCGATCACCACGTGAGGCGCATGCTTGCTACGTTGGTCCACCCATGGACGATAGCCGACTCTTCACGTCCCCGTCCTCATCCTCATCCTCATCAGATGATGGGGAGCACGAGCTCGATCGCCATGCGCCGCCAAGTCTCGATTCTTGAGGGTCCCATGGGCTCGCGGCGTGGCCCTTCGCTTGACCGCGGCGCGGCGGCTCGGGCACGCTGGCGATGCTCCGCCCCGTTTCGCCGTCGTGCCCCGCATCGCCCTGCCCCAGCTCCGCCGGCTGCTCGCGCTCCTCGAGCGCGGCGCGCACGACGAGGCCGCGACGCTGGCCGCGGATGACCCGCTCGCTCGCCTGCTCTGCGCGCACGCGCTCGCGCTCGCCGGGGACTTCGCCGCCGCGCGACATGCCTGCGCCCTGGCCGTCGCCGCCGCGCCGGGCTCGGCCGTCGTGCAC